>JAJZLD010000134.1 GCA_021803785.1 Pseudomonadota bacterium
CGACGCCGCCGAGGCCCTTGCGCGCGAGGTGGGCGCCAGTCAGCCGCACGTAGAAATCGTCGGAGAAGGCTTTCAGATCGACATTGGCGGCATCGATGTCGGCGTAGAACTCGGTGCGGGCTGCCGGCGATATGTACCCGGCTGTCACCGCTACGGTATGAACGCCGCGCGTATGGCAGGCCTCAGCCGTGTCGATTGCGTATTCGGCAAAGATCACCGGGTCGTTGTATGTGAATGCGACACTGGTTGCGCCGTAGCGCTGTGCGGCCGATGCGATCTGATCAGGCGCCGCCTGGTCCATCAGCCGATCCATGTCGCGCGATTTCGAAATGTCCCAGTTCTGGCAGAACTTGCACGCCAGATTACAGCCCGCAGTGCCGAAGGACAGCACGCTGCTTCCGGGGTAGAAATGGTTCAGCGGTTTCTTCTCGATCGGGTCGATGCAGAAGCCGGAACTACGCCCGTAAGTCGAGAGGATCATCGCATCGCCGCGCCGCTCGCGGACGAAGCAAGCGCCGCGTTGATCGGCATGCAGCTTGCACTCGCGTGGGCACAGATCGCACTGGATGCGACCGTCTTCGAGCCAGTGCCACCAGCGCGCGGGGTGGTCGGCAGGCGGTCCGACATGCTCACGCATCATGGAATTTCTCGACCTGGTAGCGACCAACGCGCATCGTGTCAGGCCAGTGCTCCAGGCGCATGCCCGCTTTGCGGCGCAACTCGGTGAGGAACTGCGACGGTTTCGGGAGCGATTCCCACACTTGAGGCAGGAAGGTGGCGCGGTGGGCGCCGTATTCAAGGATGACGCCGTCAACCCCGGGGCGTATCCAGGCGATCGCGTCAGACTCGGTCGCACAGACGCGCCACTCCGTAGGCCCGAGTACCGACACCTCGACTTGCAGATCGCCCCATTCGTTTCGTGTCACGGGCGGGAAACGCGGGTCGTGGAAGGCCGCGGCGGCCGCATTGGCGGCAATGTCCTCACCCAACGCGCGCTGCGGCGTCAAGGAGCCGATACAGCCGCGCAGACGGCCCAAGCAGGTCAGGGTGACGAAAGCCGCACCCGGTTTGTGCAGGGCTGGCGCATCGTCCGGTTCGGGGAAATCCAGCCCCAGCCGGCTCGCAATGGCGTGTCGGGCATGGGCAACCAGCAGCGATCCGTTTTCAGTCGGCAACTTGTTCCCCTTCAAACAGTGCGATTGCGCAGTAGCCGACCACACGTGCACGGTCACCGGCTGTGTCACCGGAACTGCACTGTTCGAGCAACTGGGTGCGCATTGCGTGATGCGCCGCGGTCTGCAATAGCCCGTTCAGCGGGTAGGCGCCGCAGGCCTGTTCAGGTTCGATATTCGACTCCAGATCCAAGATGCGTCGCACCGTATCGCGGTCCAGCTCCTGCGCCTCACGATAGCCGCGGTAGTGCGAGAGGTCCGTGCTAAGCACGAAGAGCGTTTCTGGCCCGCCCCACAGGTGCTCGATCACGCTAGCGACCGTTTGCGCATCCGCTTTGCCTACTGCCAGCGGAACCAATTTGAAGCGGTCGAGAACGGCCTGCAGAAATGGCAGCTGCACTTCCAGGCTGTGCTCGGCGGCGTGCGCAGCGTCATACACGCAGACACCCGGCATGGCCCGAATACTGGCCAGCGCTTCCCGGTCTAGCGGCACAACACCCAATGGGGTCGCGAAAGCGTCGCAGGCGGGAAGAGCGATGCCATGCAATGGCACGCGATGCGTGGGCCCCAGGATCACGACGCGGGAATACTGGGCAGCCCAAGGCTTGAGGCAAGCAAACGCATGCGCTGCGGTACGCCCGGAATAGATGTAGCCGGCGTGCGGCACCACCAGTGCCTTCGGGCAGTTGCCGGGCACAGGCGTACTGTTGCGGGCAAACAGCTGCTCCAACATGGCGTCGAGCTCACGCGGATCGCCGGGGTAGAAGAATCCAGCGACTGCAGGGGGGCGGATGCTCGCTGACGCCATGACAACTCCCGATCGGGCCGGAGGGCGGCCCTTGCGATTCAATTATAGAAACTGGTCGGCGCGCTACTGCGCCGTGTGCATCAGGGCCAGCGCGACCGCCAGACCGCCGCCGACCAGACCCATGCCAATCGCGACCGGTCGCGCTAACTCGCGCCCGCCGACCACCAGCGCGGTGCCGGCCTTGAAGACGAGATTGGATAGCGCGGCAAGCGCGATCGCGGTCGCCGCTACGGTCGGTGTCAGTTTGCCCACCGCCTGCAGTTGCAGGCTCGACAACGAGATTGCGTCCACGTCAGTCAGTCCGGATGCCAGCGCCACGGCGTAGAGGCCGCGCGTACCAACGCTTTCGGTCAGCCATGTGGATAGAAGCAGCACGCCGGCAAAGACCAATGCGAAACCGATCGCAACCCGCACTTCGGTCGGGTTGCGTGTCTGCGGCAAAGGCAGGCTGCCGGGGCTGGCTGCGGCGCTCCAAGACGCAAGCAGATAAAGCACGCCCGGCACCAGGCCAGCCGCCATCACCAGCGCTACGGGCGACAGCGCTGCCGGGGCAACCACCGCAGCGAACAGGCTCAGCCGCACCAGCATCACAAGGTTTGCGATCAGAATCACGCGCCCTGCGGTATTGGCGAACTTTACGTCGCCGCGCGCATGGCGGGCGAAGATCAGAGTTGTCGCCGTCGAGGAAACAAGCCCGCCTGCGAAACCGAGTAGCAGCGTGCCGTAACGATCGCCGAAGAGCCGCAAGCCTGCATAGCCGGCCAGACTGACGCCCGAGATCAAGACCACCATCCACCAGATCTGATGTGGATTAAGGGCGCCGTATGGGCCGAACCCCTTGTCTGGCAAGACTGGCAGCACCACCAGGCTCAAGGTTGCGAACTGCAGCATCGAGATCCACTCGGCATGGGTCAGCTTGCTCGCGATCCCAGACAACTCGGTCTTGAAGTAGAGCAGGGCGGTGATCAGCACTGCGAGAATCACGGCCAAAGGCGTCTGCCCTAGCCACACCAGCACACCAAGCAGATAGCAAGCGAGCAGCGCGACTACAGAGGTGGTGCCTGAATCCGCTGGGTTCGGGTGGCGTAGATGGGCCGCGATGATCATCACCGCCACCGAGAGCAGGCTTGCGCCAATCAGCCACGGGCTCGCGAGCTGCTGCGCGATCAGCGCTGAGAGGGCGCCCACGAGGGCAACCAGCGTAAAAGTGCGCACACCGGCCTGAGCCGAGCTGTTCCGTTCGCGCTCAAGCCCGATCAAGAACCCAATGCCACCACTCACGAGCAAAGGCTGAAGGCTGGCCAATACCGACGTCTGGGCGAACTCCATGAAGTGATCCTCCCTCTGGCTGCCAGCATACGGCGGCATCGCCGCCAGCGCACGTCACGCTAGAATTTAGCGATGACGTCTATCAATCCTCAACCGAGCTTTCACGCGTTGATTCCCGCCGCGGGCAGCGGCTCGCGCATGGGCAGTGAGCTGCCGAAACAGTACATCGACCTCCTTGGTCGCCCCGTAATTCGGCATACCCTCGACGCCCTGCTTGCGGTAGATGCCCTGAGCCGTGTCTGGGTCGTGCTCGCGCCCGACGACACACACTGGATCAATTACCAATGGCCTAAAGACCCACGCATCAACGTACTCCGTTGTGGTGGTGCGACACGCGCCGAGAGCGTCGCAAACGCCTTGCAGCACGTCGCCAAGCAGACGGATCCGGCCACTTGGATGCTGGTGCACGATGCGGCGCGGGCTTGTGTATCGCCCCAGTTGGTTGGTCGCATGATCGAGGAGCTCTCGGATGACCCCGTCGGCGGTTTGCTCGCCGTGCCGGTGGCGGACACCTTGAAGCGCGCGGGGGACGACGGCCGCGTGGCGCAGACAATCCCCCGTGCAGGCCTGTGGCAGGCGCAAACACCGCAGATGTTCCGCCTCGGCATGTTGCGCGAGGCACTTGCTGCGCATCCCGATGTGACCGATGAGGCCGGGGCGATTGAGGCCTGCGGCCTGAGCCCGCGTTTGATTGCGTCCGATGCGACCAACTTCAAAGTCACCTTTCCCGATGACCTCGCAATGGCGGCGCGCCTTTTGAGCAGCGCTGCGGAGCTCCAGAGATGATTCCATTCCGTGTTGGCCAGGGCTTCGATGTGCACGCACTGGTGCCGGGCCGCAAACTCATTATCGGTGGTGTCGACATCCCGTTTGATCGCGGGCTGCTCGGGCACTCCGACGCCGATGTCCTGCTCCATGCCATCACCGATGCGCTCCTCGGCGCTGCCGGACTGGGTGACATCGGTCGGCATTTTCCCGATACCGATGAGCGTTTTGCAGGGGCGGACAGTCGCATTCTGCTGCGCGAGGCTGTGGCCGCAGTGCATGCGGCCGGCTGGCGCGTCGGCAACCTCGACGCAACGGTGATTGCTCAAGCGCCGAAGATTCTTCCGCACGTGCCGGCCATGGTCGCAAACATTTCAGCCGATCTGGGCGTTGCCGCAGACGCGGTGAACCTGAAAGGCAAGACCACCGAACGGCTTGGCTTTACCGGCCGAGGCGAAGGTATTGCGGCTGAGGCAGTCGCATTGCTGGTTCGCGATGGGGTCGCCTGAGGCAGCGTCTCGTCTTTTCTTCGCGCTCTGGCCGACCGAGCGCGCCGCGAAGGCGCTTGCCAGCATGCGCGACGACGCGTCGCGGGTCCGCGCCGGCTGCGGGATGCCGACGGACTCACTACACTGCACGTTGGCCTTTGTCGGTGATCAGGATGCTGCCTCGCTCGGGCGGCTGATGATAGTCGCCGCTGCGGTGCGCGGTAACCCGTTCGACGTTCGCTTCGACCGACTCAATTACTGGCCGCATAACCAAATTGTGTGGGCGGGTATGTCCGCAGTGCCTCCGGCGCTCGTTCAGCTCGCCAGTCAGCTACACGCTGGTTTGCATTCGGCGGGCTTTGGCCCGCTCGCACCGCTGACGATGCCGCACATCACGCTGCTGCGCCACGCGCGTCCTGATGGCGTATTGCCCGAGCCTGACCCCGCCGCGTGGTGCTGTGCCGAATTCGTCCTGGCCTGCGCAGCAAAAAAAGAGGCGAGCAGTTCGCGCTATCAAGTGCTTGCGCGATGGCCGCTCGCCGGGGGAGGGGAGTGAGGGCTATTTCACGGGCACAGGCAGTCGCCCAGCTTGCCGCATAGGTCGGCAGGCGTGTTCTTCGTGTAGTCCTTCTCCATGCGTCCGCTGACCTTCAACTGAGTTGCTGAGTCGAGTTCGGCATTCAACAGACCCATGAAGGTCGGCGGCGCCACCAGCACGGCGCGAGAGAAGCGCCTGTGGTTGCGCCCGCTCTTGAGTTCACCCGCAAGCCGATGCGCGAACCCTTTGGCGCGGCTTCGTCGCAGATCCCCAGGGCCGTGCCAAGCACTTCGATCCATCGCGCCGATCGACAGGTCCTCGACCAGGCCATCGCTCTCCGGCTCGATCTGTTTGACCAGGGTCAAACCCTTGTTGGGGCCCTGATTTTCATAAAGCGCGGCGGAACGGGCGTTGGCTACGAGCACCCAGGTAATCGACATATCAATCCTCCTCACGGGTTCAAATCGCGCCGAATGGCACGAAATTCCAGACTAGACCCTGCTTCGAAGAAGGAAAAGGAGATATGCAGATGATTGCTCCCTGAGTGGCAGCAAAGCCAAATTTTCCGCGTCGGATTGCTGCAATGCAGCGCAATAAACACGGTTTATCAAGCAATGTAGATCAAGAACACCATCGGACACACCGGTAACTTTCGCCCCAAGTTACCGCGCCGGTACCCGCTTGGTTGCTTTCGATAGACAGCTTTGCAACCAGCAAATGTGCTATCTATGAGTACTTGCACCACCGGAGCGGCTTGGCAGACAAATGCGCAGTAGGCGCAAAGGAGTCAAACCCATGTCCCCCCGAATTTCTGGCCTGTTGTCCCTACAAGGAGCAGTGATGAACAAGATGGGCTCTGAACCTCTCGATCAGGGCGGTATCGATGTCACCTTCGACGTTTCGGTCGAGCGTCACCTCAGGAATGATGTCGGCGCAACCCCAGAGACGGCGACCCCTGCGGACTGGATGAGCGCAATCGCGCTGACCGCCCGCGAAGGTCTGGCCGCCCGCTGGCTGCAGACTCAGCATGACGACAATGCCGCGGGTGCGCGCCGTGCTTACTACCTCTCCGCCGAATTCCTGATTGGTCGTGCAATGAGCAATGCGCTCGCCGCACTGAACCTTGACAAGGCCTTCGCGTCGGAAATGAAGAAATTGAAGATTGAAGCTTCCGATGTGCTCGAGGCCGAACCGGATGCCGCACTCGGCAACGGCGGTCTGGGTCGTCTGGCCGCCTGCTTCCTTGATTCGCTCGCAACGCTTGGCGTGCCCTCGTTTGGCTACGGCATCCGTTACGAGTTCGGCATGTTTACGCAGCGGATCCAGGACGGCAAGCAGGTCGAAACTCCGGACAACTGGCTCGCAAACGGCAATCCGTGGGAATTCCCCCGTCGCGACATTAAGTACATCGTACCGTTTGGCGGCTGGGTGGAATATGTGAATGGCCGCCCGGTCTGGACGCCGTCCGAGCGCATCATGGCACGCGCCTACGACATGGTGATCCCGGGTCACGGTACAGAGCGTGTGTCCACGCTGCGTCTGTGGAAGGCCACCGCGCTGGAAGAACTGGATCTGTCGGCACACGCACGCGGCGACTACGCCCGCGCTGCCGAGACGCGCAGCAAGGCCGAGAACATCTCCTGGGTTCTGTACCCGGATGACAGCACCCCGCAAGGTCGCGAGCTGCGTCTGCGTCAGGAGTTCTTCTTCGTCACCGCTTCGTTGCAGGACATCATCGCGCGGCACATCCGTGCCTACCGCAGCCTTGACAACCTGCACGAAAAGGCTGCCATCCAGCTCAACGATACGCACCCGGCCCTGGCGGTACCCGAGCTGATGCGCTTGCTGATGGATGAGCATGGTCTGACCTGGGACGAAGCGTGGTATCAGACCTCGCGCATCATCTCTTACACCAACCACACGCTGATGCCGGAAGCGATCGAGACCTGGCCGGTCGGCATCATGCAGTACCTGCTGCCACGTCACCTCGACATCATTTACGAGATCAATCGTCGATTCCTTTCGATGGTTGCCGCTCGCTTCCCTGGCGACACCGCGATGCTGAGCCGCGTTTCGCTGATCGCTGAAGATGGCGAAAAGCGTGTCCGCATGGGCAACCTGTCGATCGTCGCTTCGACCAAGGTCAACGGCGTCGCCAAGCTGCACTCCGAGTTGATGGTGAAGACGATCTTCGCTGACTTCGCGAAGATCTTTCCGGATCGATTCACCAACGTGACCAACGGCGTGACGCCGCGTCGCTGGCTTGGCCAGTGCAACCCTGGTCTCGCCAAGCTGATCAGCAAGAAGCTACGCGGTCAGTGGCAGATCAACCTTGATCAGCTGAGCAAGCTGAAGAAGTACGCGGATGACGAAGCGTTTTGCGCCGAAGTCGCCAAGGTCAAGCTCGCAAACAAGGAACGCCTGGCCGCTTACATCAAGCGCGAGACCGGCATCGTGGTTGATCCGACTGCGCTGTTCGATATCCAGGTCAAGCGTATCCATGAATACAAGCGTCAGTTGCTGAACGTGCTGCACGTGATTCAGCGCTATCGCGAAATGATCGCGAACCCGGATGCTGATTGGCAGCCGCGTGTTCACGTCTTCGCCGGTAAGGCCGCATCCGCCTACAGGATGGCGAAGCTGATCATCCGCCTGATCCATGATGTTGCCCGCACCGTCAACAACGATCCGCGCATCAAGGATCGCCTGAAGGTTGTCTTCCTGCCTGACTATCGTGTCTCTGTGGCAGAAAAAATCTTTCCGGCAGCGGACATTTCCGAGCAGATATCAACCGCGGGTACGGAAGCGTCAGGTACTGGCAACATGAAGTTCGCGCTGAACGGCGCACTGACTGTCGGCACCTGGGACGGCGCCAATATCGAAATTGCCGAGAACGTTGGTCTGGACAACATCTTCATCTTTGGTCTGCGCACCGAAGAAGTCGAGAAGCTGTCGCAAGAGGGCTACAATCCGCGTGCGTGGTACGAGGGGAACGCTGATCTGAAAGCAGTGCTAGACATGATCGCCAGCGGCTACTTCAACCCGGAAGAGCCGAACCGTTATCAGGCAATCGTCGAATCGCTGCTCGGCCGCGACCAGTACTTCCTGCTTGCCGATTTCGCAGCTTACGTTGAAATCCATCGCCAAGTTGACGCCGCTTACCGCGATCACGCCAACTGGCTGACCAAGGTGGTCCACAACATCAGCGGCATGGGGATGTTCTCGTCAGACCGTACGATTAGCGAATACTGTAAAAACATCTGGGGCATAAAGACTCGCTGACATGCTGACAGCCGACGACATCGCGGCATTGCTCGAAGCCAGGCACGGTGATCCATTCGCCGTGCTTGGTATGCACACGGAC
>JAJZLD010000135.1 GCA_021803785.1 Pseudomonadota bacterium
GCCATCGACCTGGATGTTGAGTTGCCCCTTCGAACGCAAGCACCAGTGCACGATTGCGGAACTTCGGGTGGCGCACCAGTTCCGACAAACGCCCCTGCCACTTCGCAAGCTGGCGTTCGTAGGTTTCCTTGTCGATCTGCTTGCTCAAATCCAGCGCGGTCAACACATCACGCCCGTCGATGCGCGGAGGAATCGGCGGCGCCACCGGGTAGTGCTGCGGCGTGTCGTTGGCCAGGCGGTACTTCAGCGCCTCCAGCAGCGCCTTGCCGACGCGCAGATTGCGGTAGTTGTCGTCGGACCCATCCACCACGATCCACGGCGCCCAAGGGGTGTTCGTGATACGCAGCACATGGCCGGCGACGTCGATCAGCTCATCGTGCGTCTTGAGCCGCGACCAGCTTTCCTTGGTCACCCGCCAGGCCGTGCGCGGGTCGGACTCGAGTTTCTTGAAACGCGCACGCTGCGCTTTCTTCGAAAGATGGAACCAGAATTTCAGCACCAGCGCGCCTTCGTTGGCGAGCATGCCCTCGAAACGGTTGATGCGCGCCATCTCGTGATCGGTCTCATCGGCCGTCAGCTTGCCGTCAATGCGATCGGCGATCGGGCTGGAATACCACGAGCCGGCAAAGATGCCGATGCGCCCCTTGGGTGGCAGGGAACGCCAGTAGCGCCACATGTGGGGGCGATCTCGCTCTTCATCGGTGGGCTCGCTGAACGCGAGGGTCGAGAGGTAGCGCGGATCCAGCCACTCGTAGAGCTGGTTGATCGTCTCGCTCTTGCCACCGCCATCGACGCCGGAGATCAGCAGCATCACCGGGAATTTGCCCGCTTCGCGCAGTTCGAACTGCACGTTGAGCAACTCCACCCGCAGCGCTTCGACCTCCTTGCGGAAGGTCTTGTTGTCAATGCTGTGACCGAGTTCTGCCGATTCGAACATGGTGAAGCCCCCCTCAAGCGCCACGCTGCACGATGAAAAATCCTCACGAGCATACGCCCGCCGCGAAATGCTCAGGGCTGATACGGCTCAAGCGCCGGCTTCGCGCAACACACCCATCCCCGGAAGCTCCAGGCGCCGTTTGCCGCGCACGCGGCTCAAGCGAACCAGCATCGTGCCGACGAAGCAGCCTGCCCGCGCAGGCAGCAGCAGGTCCGTCACCCCTGAAGGCTGCCAGCGCACCCGCAGGCGATCGCCTTCGGCCGACAACTCGGCGCCATTGCCGCGCCCTCCGACGTAGCGCCCCGCCCAAGCGCTCGCTTCGCCGGGCGGTGTCGTGACGACAGCATTGCACTGCTGCGCGAACAACCAAGGCCAGAACTGCGGCGTATCGCGGTAAGTGGCGGTCCAGCTATCGTGCCCGACACCCGGCATCCAGACGCAGCGCACATCAGCCCCGACCGCCTGCATCACCGATTCGACGCGATGACCGAACTCAATCGGCACGATGTCATCGGCGTCGCCATGCGCCACCCACACCGGCACACCACGCAATGAGGCCAAGGCCGCCTGCCAGGCATCCAGAGCGCCGAGCGGCAGCTTGTAGAAACGGCTCATGCCGTCGTTCGGAAAGCCGCCCGCAATCGGCGCAATCGCAGCGAAGCGACCCGGAAACGCCGCCGCCATCGCGAGGCTGCCCATCGCCCCCATCGAGAGCCCAGTGAGGTAGACACGCATGGCATCGACGCGGCAACTCGCCTGCACGCAGCGCATCACGGCATCGACAAAGTGCGGGTGCCACATCTGGTTCTCCGGCGTCTGCGGTGCCACCACGAGTGCTGGCAGCTTCACGCCACCATCGATCAGCGCACCGACGCCCTGACTGCGCACCCGCGCGAGGTCGTCACCCCATTCACCCCGGCCATGCAGAAACACCACCAGCGGCCACGCCCGCTGCGGGTCGGCGCCGTAGCCTTCGGGCAGCGCAAGCAGGAAGTGGTGGCCGAACTCGCTGGCGAACGCGGGGGGCAATTCCTGCGCCTGCCAGGCGCCCTCGCAGGCATGCTGGATCGGCAGTACGGTGTCGCTGGGCATGGCGCGCTCCATCAGAAATCCGGCGCCATTATCCCGCGATGCGGCGCCTCAGGTGCGGCGCCGCTGGGCTGCTGCCAAGCCCAGCAGTATCAGCGCAACGCTGACAATTGCCCAGTTGCCAACGCGCGCATACGGCGTCATGCCGCGGTAGCCGCGCACTTCGGCGTGCAACACGCCGCGCGTGAAGGCCGGCAACACGGCATCGACGTGACCGTTCGGGGCGATCACCGCAGTCATGCCGGTGTTGGTGGCGCGCAGCATCGGGCGGCCAGTCTCCAGCGCGCGCATGCGAGCGATCTGCAGATGCTGCGGCTGAGCGTGCGACTCACCGTACCACGCCAGGTTGCTCATGTTGAGCATCAGGCTGGCGTCGGGCAGCGAGGCAATCAGCTCCTCGCCGAACACGTCTTCATAGCAGATGTTCACGGCGACCTTCTGGCCCGCCAGATCAAGCGGCGCGCCGGTTCGGCCACGACTCTGGTCCGACATCGGGATGTGCGCGAGCTTGTAGAACCATCCGAACAGCGGCGGCGAATATTCGCCAAATGGCACCAGATGCCGCTTGCTGTAGCTTTGCGGCGCGGCTTCGCCCATGGTGACGGCGCTGTTGAAAATGTGCCCCTCGGCGTCGCGCGTGAACACGCCCAGCACACCCGCCGCGCCTTGCGCGCGCAGGCTGTCTGCGACGGCCGCGAGGTACCCCGGCGGTACGTGTTCGAGCAGCATCGGCAGCGTCGTTTCCGGCATCACCACGATCTGCCCATGCGCCTCGCGCAGCACGTCGAGGTTGGCGTGCAGCACTGTTTCGAAGCGCTCGCGATCCCACTTCATGTCTTGCGGGATGTTGGTCTGCACCAGCGCCACCTTCACCGGCGCACCGAAGGCCTCGGTCCAAACCACCTGCGCGAGGCCGAAACCGGCCAGCGCGATCGCGGCAGCACTCGCAGTGGCAGCAACGCGTGCGCCAGCGCGCCAGCCAAATACCAGCGCAGCAGTGAACGCCATCAGCACGAAACCGAGGCCATACACCCCGAGCACCGGCGCATAGCCGGCAAGCGGGCTCGGCGGCGTCTGCGAATAGCCGATTGCAAGCCACGGGAAGCCGGTGAACAGCCAGCTGCGCGTCCACTCCAGCAGCGCCCAGGCCGCGGCGGCAAGCACAGCATCCAAAGCCCAGTGGCCGCAGCGCACGCGGGCGAACAGGTAACCGGCAAGCGCGGGGAAAGAGGCCATGAACGCCGCGAGCAGCCCGATCGCGAGCATCGCAAGCGGCAATGGCATCCCACCGAAGCGGTGCAGCGCCACCATCAACCAGCCGATACCGGCGAAGAACGCGCCCCAACCCCAACACCAGCCAAGCCAGGCCGCACGGCGCGGCGGCGCCGTGCGCCACACCCAAACCAGCGCGCCAAGGGCGGGCAGCATCAGTGGGAAAAGGTTGAAGGGCGCGTAGGCGAGCACCGAAAGAGCGCCCGCCAGAGCAAGCAGCAGCGGTAGGAAACGGTTCATGGATTCGCTGGATGCGCGCCGGGTGCCGTCACTTGGCGGCCGGCTTGATTCAGAAAGCGGAGTGCGGCGAGAGGCTCAGCCGCCCACCGCATGCGTGTCGGGTATGCGCTCCACCAGCAGCGTGTAGACGCGTCGGCTGTCGGCGCGCAACACCTGGAAGCGGAAGCCTTCGTGCTCGACCACTTCATTGCGCTTTGGCAGGCGCCCGAGCAAATGGATCACGAGGCCGCCGATAGTCTTGTAGTCCTCGTGCGGCCAATTGGTCGCGAAGGCCTCGTTGAAGGCCTCGACCTCGGTTGTCGCTTTCACGCGGTAACGGCCGACCTGATCTGCGATGATGTTGTCGGCGTCTTCGTCGAAATCGTATTCGTCCTCGATGTCGCCAACGATCTGCTCAAGCACATCCTCGATCGTGATCAGCCCGGCGACGCCGCCATACTCGTCCACGACAATCGCCATGTGGTTGTGGCTGACGCGGAATTCGCGCAGCAGCACATTGAGACGCTTGGATTCAGGAATGAAGACGGCCGGCCGCACCAACTCGCGCAGCCC
This sequence comes from Pseudomonadota bacterium, assembly GCA_021803785.1. Lineage (GTDB taxonomy): Bacteria > Pseudomonadota > Gammaproteobacteria > Burkholderiales > Rhodocyclaceae > Niveibacterium. The sequence goes on from JAJZLD010000135.1 coordinate 4,091, forward strand.
TACTGGCTGGCCCGCAAAGTAGCGCAGCAGATCCTTGGCGAGCAGCACGCCGATTACATCATCACGGTTCTCGCCAATCACCGGGAAGCGGGAGTGGCCCGCCTCGATCGCAAACGCGGCGACCTTATCGATCGGGTCATCGACATGCACGACATCCATCTGCGTGCGCGGGATCATGACGTCCTGCACCTGGATGTCTGCAACGCCGAGGGCGCCCTCGAGGATCGTAAGGACGTCGGCGTCGAAGAGATTGCGTTCATAGGCCGCGTGAAGCAGGTCGAGCAGTTCGCCGCGGTCTTCGGGTTCGCGCGTCATCAGCGCGGAGAGTCGTTCGAGCAGAGTCGGCCGACTACTGGAAGGTTCCATAAAACAAAGGGTGAGTGGTTAGGGGCAAACTGTCGATACTGCCCAGCAGCTTGCCGCTGACCGCTCCCCGCATAGTGAGCTGCGGGGGCAAAACGCCCCCGCAGCGGATTTTTCAAACCCGATCAGGCCGCATAGGGATCAGGATAGCCCAGTGCCGCAAGAATTTCGCGCTCGACCGATTCCATTTCCTCGGCATCGTCGTCATTTTCGTGATCCCAGCCCTGCAGATGCAGCGCGCCGTGCACGATCATGTGCGCAGCGTGCGCTTCGAGGGTTTTGCCCTGCTCCTTCGCTTCGCGCTGCACGACCGGCCAACACACGACGAGGTCGCCAACGATCAGTGGCTCTTCGGTGTAGGGGAAGGACAGCACGTTGGTCGCATAGTCCTTGCCGCGGAACTCAAGGTTCAACGCCTTGCTCTCGGCCTCGCCGACGAAGCGCACCGTGATCTCGGCGTCGGTGCCCAGCGCCGCGGATATCCACTTACGCACCGCGGCTTTGGACGGCAGCCCCTTCTTCTCGTCCTTGCCGAGTTCTTTCTGCACGGTGAGTTCCAGGTCGTGTTCGGCTGCGTCGGCCTCGCCTTCCTGTTCAGCCACCGCCAGCACATGCAGGGTGGCGAGGTTAGCCGCACCCGGTTGCACCAGCATGACTGGCAGCCCCGTTTCCGCATGTGCTTCGATCGCGAGGTCACCCATATCTCCGGGCGGGAAGGCAAGGCGCAGGTAGCGGCCGTCGGTGAGCGGGATCTCGATCGAGGCAACCTCGATCTCGCGGCGCTTACCCTTGGCGTTCAGGACGGTGATGGTCTTCATGGTTTTGCTCCGCGGCGTCTTTTTCGTAGGCTGCGACGATGCGCGCTACCAACGGATGGCGCACCACGTCTTCTTTCTGGAAACGGGTCGTGCCGATGCCGCGCACCCCCGCAAGGATCCGGGTCGCCTCCGAGAGGCCACTCTTGTGGCCGCGCGGCAGGTCGATCTGGGTGATGTCGCCGGTGATCACCGCCTTGGAGCCGATGCCCATGCGGGTCAGGAACATCTTGATCTGCTCCGGCGTGGTGTTCTGCGCCTCATCGAGGATGATGAACGCGTGGTTCAGCGTGCGCCCGCGCATGAAAGCGAGCGGCGCGATCTCGATGCACTGGCGCTCGAAGAGCTTCGCCACGCGATCGAAGCCCATCAGGTCGTAGAGCGCGTCGTACAGGGGCCGCAGGTAAGGGTCGACCTTCTGCGCCAGATCGCCGGGCAAGAAGCCGAGGCGCTCGCCCGCCTCCACGGCGGGCCGCGTCAGCACGATGCGTTCGACCTGCTGGCGCTCGAAGGCATCCACTGCGCAAGCGACGGCAAGATAGGTCTTGCCGGTGCCGGCCGGGCCGATGCCAAAGGTGATGTCGTGTTCCTGGATGTTGCGGATGTACTCGGTCTGCCGCGGCGTGCGGCCATGCAGGTCGCCCTTGCGCGTTAGCAAGCCCGTCGCGGGCTGCATCGCCTGCGAGGTGTTGTTGAGTTCGACCATGCCGAGCTGGATATCCTCGATGGTCAGCTCCTCATCGGCCCGCTCATACAGGAAGTTGATCGCACGCGCAGCAAGCCGCGCCTGGGCGACGTCACCGCGCAAGGCAAAGCGTTCGCCGCGACGGGCAATCGCTACGTCGTACGCGGCTTCGATCTGGCGGATGTTCTCGTCGAGCGGCCCGCACAGCTTCGCAAGGCGATCGTTGTCGAGCGGGTTGAGTGAGATCTCGATCGGTTTCATCAGTTGGCGATCACCACTTCGCCACGCAGCGAGTGCGGCATCGCGGAGACGATCTTCACATTGATGAAGTGGCCGATCTGGCGCGGGTTGCCGGCGAAATTCACGATCCGGTTGTTATCGGTGCGGCCGGCGAGCTCTTCGGCATTCTTGCGCGAAGGCCCTTCGACGAGGATGCGCTGCACCGTGCCGACCATGCGCTGCGAGTGCTCGGCGTACTGCTCGTCGATGCGCTTCTGCAGCCGTGCCAGCCGCGCGAGCTTGAGCTCCTGCGGCGTGTCGTCCGCCATGTCGGCCGCCGGCGTACCGGGGCGTGGGCTGTAGACGAAGCTGAAGCTGCCGTCGAAACCGATATCGTCGATCAGCTTCATCGTCGCCTCGAAATCGGCTTCTGTTTCACCGGGGAAGCCGACGATGAAGTCCGAGGTCAGCGATAGATCCGGCCGCGCCGCGCGCAGCTTGCGCACGATCGACTTGAACTCGAGCACCGAGTAGCCACGCTTCATGGCGGCGAGCACGCGATCGGAGCCGCTCTGAACCGGCAGGTGCAGTTGCGACACGAGCTTCGGCAGTTTGGCGTAGGCCTCGAACACCCGCGACGTCATCTCGCGAGGATGCGAGGTCGTGTAGCGGATGCGCTCGATGCCCGGCAGATCGTGCACGCATTCGAGCAGGAAGGCGAAGTCACCCATCTCGTCGCTACCCTTGGTCAGCGGCGCGCGCCAGGCGTTCACATTCTGACCGAGCAGCGTCACCTCCTTCACGCCTTGCGCGGTGAGGCCGGCGATCTCGGTCAGGATATCGTCGAGCGGGCGCGACACTTCCTCGCCCCGCGTGTAGGGCACGACGCAGAAGGTGCAATACTTCGAGCAGCCTTCCATGATTGACACGAAGGCGCTCGCACCCTCAACGCGCGCCGGCGGCATCGAATCGAACTTCTCGATCTCAGGGAAGCTGATGTCCACTTGGGCGCGACCGCTTTGCTTGCGCTGCGCGATCAGGTTGGGCAGGCGATGCAAGGTCTGCGGCCCGAACACCACATCCACATACGGTGCGCGCTCGACAATGGCAGCGCCTTCCTGGCTCGCCACGCAGCCACCGACACCGATGATCAGATTCGGATTCAGCTGCTTCAGATGCTTGACCCGGCCGAGGTCGTGGAACACCTTCTCTTGCGCTTTCTCGCGCACCGAGCAGGTGTTGAAGAGGATCACGTCCGCCTCTTCCGGGTTGTCGGTTTTCACCATCGTTTCGTTGGCGCCAAGCACGTCGGCCATCTTGTCCGAGTCGTACTCGTTCATCTGGCAGCCAAACGTACGGATATAAAGCTTCTTGGTCATTGCAACACCCTGCGCGCCACCGTCAGGCCATCCTGCCCGGAACGTGACACGCGATCAACTCTGGTCAATTTCTTCGGCGGAGAGTATCCATACCCGCCATACCGCGCCTTGGCTGTCGAACTGCACCCGGACACGCAGACGCATGTCGCCAACAAGGTTGGCCGGCAGTACGAGCAAGTTATTTTGATCGCGGACCTGCAAGCCCGGCGCCACCGTGAAGCTCTGGTTGCGCTCGAACAGCAGCAGCACGCGCGTCCCGAAGGTCATCGTGCTGCCATCGAAGGCCTTGAGCGTCGTGACCTGGCTGTCGACCGGGAACTGCCGCGGCGCACCGGCCCAAGCCGAACCCCAGACAAAGAGCCCCACCATCAAAGCCATCATCGTTCGCAGCATCGAGTTTCCTCAGGCCCACAAAGGGGCGGCGAATCAAAACAAGGACTTGCGCGGGGATTATAGCCCAAGCAACGCTTGACCCAGCTTTCCGAGCGCGCTATATTTGCTGGCTACGCGGTGATGTAGCTCAGATGGTTAGAGCGATGGATTCATAACCCATAGGTCGGCGGTTCGACTCCGCCCATCACCACCAACGAATTCAAGCGAACGGTGCTTACTGTGCGAGCAAAATCCGCTGCCTTGTGCCGGTTTTTTGCCAACCAAAGCATTGTCTACTAGCGACGGCCCTCTGGGCCGTTTGCTTTTTCTGCCTCGTCCCAGAGCGCATCCAGCATTTCCGCGACCTTCCTCAGCGGCTCCAGCTCCGCCCACACATAGCGGAACATCGCGTTCGTCCGATCCTCCTGCTGCCATGCTCCAAGTGCCTTGATATGACGATCGTGTGCGCCCTGCGAACCTAGCCAGGTCGCGAA
>JAJZLD010000136.1 GCA_021803785.1 Pseudomonadota bacterium
TAGCCAATCTCGGCGGCCAGGCGGACGGCTTCCTCCGGTGCGCGGGCGGTGCGGTTGGGCGGCTGCTTCAGGCCGAGGTCGTTGAGCAGCTTCTGGAAGCGCTCGCGATCCTCTGCCGCATCGATCATGTCCGGCGTGGTGCCGATGATCGGCACGCCATTGGCTTCGAGTTCCCGCGCCCGCTTGAGTGGCGTCTGGCCGCCAAACTGCACGATCACGCCGACGGGCTTCTCGACCGCAACGATTTCGAGGATGTCTTCCAGCGTCAGCGGTTCGAAGTAAAGGCGATCAGAGGTGTCGTAGTCGGTGGAAACGGTTTCCGGGTTGCAGTTGACCATGATGGTCTCATAGCCGTCTTCGCGCAGCGCAAGGGCGGCATGGACGCAGCAGTAGTCAAACTCGATACCTTGCCCGATCCGGTTCGGCCCACCGCCCAGCACCATGATCTTCTTGCGATTGCTCGGCTTAGCTTCGCACTCATCCTCGTACGCCGAGTACATGTATGCGGTATCGGTGGCGAATTCAGCTGCGCAGGTATCGACGCGCTTGAACACCGGGCGCACGCCCAGCGTGTGACGTTGCAGGCGAACGCTGGTCTCGTCCGTGCCGAGCAACTTCGACAGGCGACGGTCCGAAAAGCCCTTACGCTTCAGTTCGCGCAACTCGGGGGCTTGTAGTGCTTTGAGAGATCGACCGACCAGCGACTTTTCTGTCAGCACGATGTCTTCGATCTGAGCCAGGAACCACGGATCGATCTTGGTCAGTGCGTGCACCTGATCCAGTGTCATGCCTTCGCGGAACGCCTGACCCACGTACCAGATGCGCTGTGCGCCCGGGTTCGCGAGCTCGCTTTCGAGTTCCTCGCGATCGCATTCGACCTCATCCAGGCCGTAGGCGCCAGTTTCAAGACCACGCAAGGCCTTCTGGAACGACTCCTGGAAGGTACGCCCCATTGCCATGACTTCGCCGACAGACTTCATCTGGGTCGTCAGGCGATCATTCGCCGCAGGGAACTTCTCGAATGCGAAGCGCGGAATCTTGGTGACAATGTAGTCGATCGACGGCTCGAACGATGCCGGGGTGGTGCCGCCGGTGATGTCGTTCTTCAGTTCGTCCAGCGTAAAACCAACGGCCAGCTTCGCGGCGATCTTCGCGATCGGGAAACCGGTGGCCTTCGAGGCCAGCGCAGACGAACGCGACACGCGTGGATTCATCTCAATGACGATCAGGCGGCCATCCTTCGGGTTGACCGAGAACTGCACGTTCGAACCGCCGGTATCCACGCCAATCTCGCGCAGCACGGCGATCGACGCGTTACGCATGATCTGGTACTCACGATCGGTTAGCGTTTGTGCCGGCGCGATCGTGATCGAGTCGCCCGTGTGAACGCCCATCGGATCGAGGTTTTCGATCGAACAAACGATGATGCAGTTGTCGTGCTTGTCGCGCACGACCTCCATCTCGTATTCCTTCCAACCGAGCAGAGACTCTTCGATTAGCAGCTCGCGGGTCGGCGAGAGATCAAGGCCACGGGCGCAGATCTCGACGAACTCTTCGATGTTGTAGGCGATGCCTCCACCTGTGCCACCCATCGTGAAGGACGGGCGGATGATCGCGGGGAAGCCGACCTTGGCCTGCACGGCCATCGCCTCTTCCATCGAGTGCGCAACGCCAGATCGGGCGGATTCCAAGCCGATCTTGGTCATCGCCTCCTTGAACTTCTGGCGATCCTCGGCTTTGTCGATGGCATCCGGCTTCGCACCGATCATTTCGACCTTGTACTTGTCGAGCACCCCGTTGCGCCACAGATCCAGCGCGCAGTTCAGCGCGGTCTGGCCACCCATCGTCGGCAGCACCGCATCCGGGCGCTCCTTTTCGATGATGCGTTCGAGCACCTGCCAGGTGATCGGCTCGATGTACGTGACATCAGCCATCTCCGGGTCGGTCATGATCGTCGCCGGGTTGGAGTTAACCAGAATGACGCGGTAACCCTCGTCACGCAGCGCCTTACAGGCTTGCGCGCCGGAATAATCGAATTCGCAGGCCTGACCGATCACAATCGGACCAGCGCCGATGATCAGGATGCTCTGGATGTCTGTACGCTTGGGCATGTTTCTTCACCACCGGGGCGATGCGCGCGGCACAGGGCTGCGCGCCGAGATAATTACTTCTTGGCTTGCTCGAGGAAGCCAACGAAACGGTCGAACAGGTAGGCCACATCGTGCGGGCCGGGGCTCGCTTCCGGGTGCCCCTGGAAGCACAGCGCGGGACGATCCGTCCAGGCCATGCCCTGCAAGCTGCCGTCAAACAAGGACACATGCGTCACCTTAACGTTAGCCGGCAGCGTGGCCGGATCGGCAGCAAACCCATGGTTCTGACTGGTGATCAGCACACGGCCTGAATCAAGATCCTTGACCGGATGGTTCGCGCCGTGGTGGCCGAACTTCATCTTCATGGTCTTCGCGCCGGCAGCCAGCGCCATCAGCTGATGACCAAGGCAGATACCGAAGGTGGGAATCTTGCGGTCGAGGAACTCACGGATCGCAGCGATGGCGTAGTCGCAAGGCTCCGGATCACCGGGGCCGTTGGAGAGGAACACACCATCCGGATTGAGGGCCAGCACCTCTGCCGCAGATGTCTTGGCAGGCACCACGGTCAGCTTGCAGCCGCGCTCAGCGAGCATGTGCAGGATGTTGCGCTTGACGCCAAAGTCGTATGCCACGACATGGAACCTGGCCGTAGCCTGCTCGCGAAAGCCTTCGCCCAGTCGCCACTCACCGCTGGTCCATTGATAAGCCTTGTCAGTGGTCACGACCTGGGCCAGATCCATCCCAGCGAGGCCAGCAAAGGCCCGCGCCTCGGAGATAGCGGCTTCCACATCGATCGTCTCGCCGACTGCGGCGGTAACGATGCAGCCCGACTGTGCGCCCTTTTCGCGAAGAATCCGTGTGAGCTTGCGGGTGTCGACCCCTGCGATCGCGACGACGCCTTGCTCCCTGAGGTAAGCATCGAGCGAACGCTCGGCACGGAAGCTGGAGACACGCAACGGCAGATCCCGCACGACCAGCCCGGCGGCATAGGTGCGACCGGCCTCACAGTCTTCACTGTTGGCACCCGTATTGCCGATGTGCGGATGTGTCAGCGTCACGATCTGTCGGGTGTAGGAAGGGTCAGTCAGGATTTCTTGGTACCCCGTGATGGCGGTATTGAAAACCACTTCACCGACGGACTTGCCGGCGGCGCCGATCCCCTTGCCGTGAAACACCGTACCATCGGCGAGCGCGAGCAAGGCTGGGGGAAATGCTGTCACAGCGGACTCCCTGAAACTATCGCTAAATTCCGGAATTCTGGGCGGACGCCGGAACCGGCGCCGGACATGAAAAACGGGATTCGCCACATGGCGCATCCCGCTTTCAATATCTAGAAATTGTAGCAATTACCGCCGCTTACGGCAAATCCAGCGTGCTGTCCCTAATCCAGATCAGATCACTTGACCTGTTCGCGCCGGAGATAATTGGCCAAGCGGTCCAGCTCCGGAATCAAATCCGCCAAACGGGCGAGCGCCTCCGGCCCTTTCGCATTACGCGCGGCAATCTCCAGCTTCAATGCGCAGTCCGCTGCCGCGGACGCACCGAAGATCCCTGCCGAGGCCTTGAGCGAATGGGCGCCGCGCGACAAGGCCTCCCAGTCGGATCGGTCTGCCGCACGCAGCAGTTCCGACCTGGAACGACCATAGTCCTGCAGAAACACGCCTATCAGCATCTGCACGGCGGATTCATCGCCATCGAGCGTATCGCGTGTCTGGTTCAGATCAGCCACATCGCCGCTCGTCACGAAAGGATCCCCCTCGATCTCGGTGCGCGACCCGTCGTAGTATTCGTCGCTCACCGCCTCCCGACGAACCACTCGCTTGATCGCAGCAAACAGTTCAGCCGGCTTGAGTGGCTTGACGACATAGTCGTCCATGCCAGCCTCGAGGCACCGGTTCTTGTCGGCAGGCATGGCGTGCGCCGTCATTGCAATTATCGGAATCGACTCAAGCAGCCCGGTTCCCGCCCAACTCCTTCGCGCCTCACGCGCACGGATGGCGCGAGTCGCTTCGATTCCGCCCATGACGGGCATCTGCACATCCATCAAAATGACGTCAAAGCGCCCATCGCGGTCGAAATACTCGACCGCCTCGGCACCGTTGTTCGCCAGCACCACCCTGTGCCCTGCCCGCTCAAGCACTTTCTGCGCAACAGCCTGATTGACCGGGTTATCCTCGACCAGTAGGACATCCAACGGCTCGGCGATCGCCTCGGTTGCAGCGCGCGCCGCAACAAGGTCGAACTCAGCCAGCGAGAAACCACTACCGGCATCCACCCCGAACGCGAGCAGCGCGGCATCAACAAGATCGCGGCGCGAGAACGGTTTGACCAGGTGAGCCCGCGTACCCAACCGCCGGCAACGGTCGGCGTCCTCACGCTGATTGGGCGTATTGAGGAGCATGACAATACGCTCACACGACGCACCAAGGTCGAAGAATCGCGATGGCAGCGAAAACCCCCCGGGCTCTCCCAAGCCTGCATCGACCAACAGCAAATCGTAGTAGCCCCCCGCCTCGGCGGCCGCTTTCAATGCCGCCTCGGCCGACTCGACGGAATCGACCCACACCACCGGCAGGCCGACCGCCCCCAACCAGCCCTGTATCCGCTGCGCCAAGGTCCGATTTTCAAGCGCCAGCAGCGCGCGACGGCCTGCAAATTCGGGCCGGCAGGCCAGAGGCGCCGGGTCTTCGAGCACCTCCGCGCGTAGCGTGAATCGGAAGCAACTCCCCTTCTCAGGGGTGCTTTCGACCCAGATTCGCCCGTCCATCAGCTCGACGAGGCGTCGGCTGATTGCCAGACCGAGGCCAGTCCCCCCGAAGCGACGGGTGGTCGACGTATCAGCCTGCGAGAAGACGTCAAAGATGGCGCCATGTTTCTCGGCAGAAATACCGATACCCGTATCCCGGACAGAAAACTCGATCCGTGCAAAAGCGCCGTCGCGCTCAAGCACTCGGACGCCGACTTCGACTTCGCCGCGCTCAGTAAATTTGACGGCGTTGCCGATCAGGTTTAGCAATACCTGCCGAAGTCGCCCTGGATCTCCCTTGAGCCGCACCGGCACGTCGTCGTCGATGCTGGCGATCAGCTCCAGGCCCTTCTGGTGAGCGCGTAGTGCGAGCGCCTTGATCGAATCGGCCACGGTGTTGAACAGCGCGTAGTCGATCAGCTCCAGATCCATCCGCCCAGCCTCGATCTTGGAGAAGTCGAGGATGTCGTTGATGATCGTCAGCAGGGCTTCGCCAGAGGACTTCACCGTTTCAAGGTAGCCGCGCTGCTCGGCATCGAGGTCGGTATCGAGCGCCAGTTCCGTCATGCCGATGATGCCGTTCATTGGCGTGCGGATCTCATGGCTCATGTTGGCCAGAAAATCGCTCTTTGCGCGATTGGCCGCCTCGGCCGCTTCTTTGGCATTCAGCAGTTCGAGCTCGAAACGTTTGCGCTCGGTGATGTCACGATGGGTGCCGACCAGACGTAAGGCTCTGCCCTGCGCATCGCGCTTGACCACCTTGCCGCGGGCGAGAATCCACTTCCAGTCGCCGCGCTGCGTCCGCATGCGGAACTCGCAGTCGTAGTCCGTGGCGGCGCCTGTTACGTTGTCGTTCAAGCGCGCCCGCATCAGCGGAAGATCGTCGGGATGGACCAATGACTGCCATCCTTCAACGGTCGGAGTCACCTCGTCGAGCGACAGGCCAAGCATCGCGGCCCAGCGAGCACTGAAATGCACCGCCCCTGAGGCGACGTCCCAATCCCAAATGCCGTCTTCAGAGCTCTCCAGCGCGAGCTTGAGCCGCTCTTCGCTGACACCGACAAGCAAGGAGGATTCCCGACGGTCTCTGAAGAGCGCCGACAAGTACTGCGACAGCTCGTCGGCCGCCAGGCGCTCAACCGCCTCTTCGCCGCGCCGATCGCCCAAGCCGCGCAGCGCATCCCGCAGCGCATTCAAGACCGCCTGCTGTGCCTCGCATTGCTTGCGTAATCGGGCGTTCTCGTTCGACAACGTCGGGCCCTCCCCCTCCTCGGAGACAGGCTTCGCGGCGAGCCGTTGTTCGTAGCGGCGGTAAGTACCACCAACCATTGACAGCAGATCAGCCAGCGCTACAGCAAGCTGATCCGGCCGCCAAGGCTGTCGTGCGATGGCCGTGAGCAAGCCAACGGGGGAATCAACGCCGAAAGCGCGTTTGATTTGGTCGGCCAGCAATTCGCCAGCCGGGAGCTCGGTGGAACTGAAGTTACGATCGTCGCCAGGTTGTGTGGCTTGCATTCGGTCGTACCGTAGGAAGAGCTTGGGCCAGAGTTAGCACATCACCCGCACAGCGTACCTGAAGCATCGACCCGATCGCCAATGACTTTTGCTAAGCCATTGCTAGCGAACGCTTTACTTCAAGCCAAGCACGTCCTGCATGTCGTAGAGCCCAGCCTTACGGCCCTTCAGGAATGCGGCAGCACGCAATGCGCCCAGCGCATAGGGCATGCGGCTGGAAGCCTTGTGTGTAATCTCGACCCGCTCACCGAGACCGGCGAACAGCACGGTGTGATCGCCTACGATGTCACCACCGCGCACCGTGGCAAAACCAATCTGCTGCGCCGGGCGCTCGCCTGTGACACCTTCGCGACCATACACGGCACAGGCCTCAAGGTCGCGCCCGACCGCATTGGCCACCACCTCGCCCATGCGCAGCGCCGTACCGGAAGGCGCGTCGATCTTGTGCCGGTGATGAGCCTCGATGATCTCGATGTCGTAGCCGCTCGCCAGGATCCGTGCAGCAACGTCCAGCAGGCGGAAGACGGCATTGACGCCAACGGCCATGTTCGGCGCGAACACCACAGGAATCGTCTCGGCGGCGCGGGCGATGGCCTCCTTGCCGGCTGCATCGAAACCAGTGGTACCAATGATCATTGCCTTGCCCGCAACGCGCGCCGCCTCGAGGTGACGCAAGGTGCCTTCCGGCCGGGTGAAATCAATCAGGCAATCAGCCACGTCGAACGCAGCGGCAACATCCGCGCTAATCGCCACCGACTGGCCAATACCGACCAATTCACCGGCGTCACGCCCAAGGAAGGGGCTATCCGGCAGATCGAGCGCCGCGACCAGCGCACACGCCGGATCCCGCAAGGTGGCCTCGATCAGCATCCGGCCCATGCGTCCGGACGCACCGGCGATCGCGACATTGACGGTCATGCTCAATCCTCGAAAGACGATTCATTGCTGCGATTGATGGGTACGGCAGACTTACTTCTTGCGCGGCTCGATTTCGATCAGGCGATTCTGGCCGTCATCGTTGGGCGGTGCGGGCTGGATGTCGCCATCCCAGCGGGCAAGTTTCCCGTCGACGAAGTAAACCGAGAACACTTTGCGATCCACCGACGAACTGCGGCCGGAGCGGAACTCATACGGATAGTCCCAACGATCCGCATGGAACGGATCATTCAGCAACGGGGTGCCCAGAATGAAACGCACTTGCTCCGGCGTCATGCCGGTCTTCAGACGACCGACCATTTCGCCGGTGATGGACATGCCTTGCCGGACGTCGACCCGATATGGGCGCAGCCATTCGCAACCGCTCGTCAATGAGACCAAGCAAAACAGGGAGAGCAGTACGGCAGGGCGAAAACTCAAACGCGGCATGGATTCAACGGAGCGAGTCGCATTTTCAAATGGAGCTTCAGACTATATCATAAGCGTCTAAACCGACCCCCGTGCCAGGCCTCCATGACCAATTCCCAAAGTCTCAAGAGCATGGGTCTCAAAGCCACGCTACCCCGGCTCAAGATCCTGGAACTCTTTCAGCGTACCGACCAGCGTCACCTCACCGCAGAGGACGTCTATCGCATGCTGATGGCCGAGAACATGGATATCGGGCTTGCGACGGTCTACCGCGTTCTAACGCAGTTCGAGCAGGCGGGTTTGCTCGAGCGCCATCACTTTGAATCCGCGAAAGCGGTATTTGAACTGAACCACGGCCAGCATCACGACCATCTCGTCTGCATGCAGTGCGGACGCGTCGAAGAGTTCTACGATGCCGACATCGAAGAGAAGCAGAACCGCATTGCGAGCGACCGCGGTTTCAAGGTGCGTGAGCATGCGCTTCACCTGTATGTCGACTGCCTCAAGGACGACTGTCCGCACAAGCGGAACATGCCGCCTGCATTCCCGCTGAACGCCAACGAGTAAAGAAGAACGGCGCCATCGGGCGCCGTTTTTATTCAGGCTGTGCTCGGCGATGCGATCACCCCGTCGTAGCCTCGAAGCCCAGCATCTCAGCCGCATGGGTGCGCGTCGTTTCGGTAATCCGCTCACCGCCCCGCGCTGA
>JAJZLD010000137.1 GCA_021803785.1 Pseudomonadota bacterium
CGGCGCTCTGTTCGGTCAGTGCGGCCGAGATCTCGTCGTTGGTGCTGAGGCTTGCGATGACTTCGTTGAGCGCGGCGTCCTGCTCGCGCCAGGCGTCAAACGGCTGTTTCAGCGCGGCCCAGGCTTTTTCTTCTTCTGGCCCGCGCGGGGCGGCGGCATAGGCCTTCTAGCCCGCGTCGATTTCCTTCCAGGCGCGGTCCTTGCTAGCCATGAAGTTCTTGAAGAACGCCTGCGCATACATGTCCTGCTCTTTGAGCGCGACCTCTAGGGTGGCCTCGATGACCCGGGCCTGGCCTGCGCGAACCTGCTGCAGGCCCACCAGGCCCGGCATCTGTTGCTGCGTGACGTCGGACAGCGTGCTGCCGATGGCGCGCAAGCCAACCCATCCGCCCACCGCATCAACCACCACCGCAAGCACCGCGACCATCACCAGAATGCCAAGCCGGGTGCGGATGCTCAGGTTGCGCATGGCGCTGCTTCTATCGCGTGGGCGGGTTGGCTTGCTGCTTGCTCAAACCTTGAATCGCGACGCGGCGTCGCGTAGCGCCGAGGCAAAGTTGTCCAGCTCTTGCGAGATGCGGGCCGTTTCCTGTGCGGTGTAGCTGTTGTCCTCGCTCATGCGGGCAACGTGTTCCACCTGGCGTGCGATGTCCTGCGCGGCGGCGCTCTGCTCGTTCAGCGCGGCGAAGATCTCGTTGATCGCCTCCGTTACCTGGCTCGCCGACCCCTGGATCTCGTTCATGCGGGCGGCCGCTTGATCGGACAGCGCTTTGCCCTCGAAAACACGGTTGACGACCGAATCCATGCCGGTGACCGCGTTGCGGGCAGAACCCTGCATCGTGACGACCATCTGGCTGATTTCTTCGGTGGCCTTGCGGGTGCGCTCCGCGAGCTTGCGCACTTCGTCCGCCACCACCGCGAACCCGCGGCCCTGTTCGCCGGCCCGAGCGGCTTCGATCGCGGCGTTGAGTGCGAGCAGGTTGGTCTGGTCGGCGACTTCCTTGATCACCTGCATGATCCCGGAGATCTTGTCGGACTGGCGGCCCAAGTCGTTGATCGTTTCACCAGCGGTTTGCACCGTGCCGGCAATCTGATCCATCTCGCTGTTGGTCTGGGCGATGATGGTGGCGCCCGAATCGGCTGCGCTGCCGGCGTCGTGCGCACGGTGCTGCGCGTCGCGGGTGCTATCGGTGATGTGGTTGATCGAGACGGTCATCTCTTCGATCGCAGAGGCCATTGCCGAGGCGGATTCGCTCTGGCTGGTGGAGGCGTCGGACACTTGCCGCGCCGCGTCGGCCGCTTTGTGCGCAGCTTCCGAAATGTTTTGCGCGTTGCTCAGCACCTCGCGCAGCGATGCCTGCATCTGTTCGAGCAACTGGTTGAAGGCTTTGGCTGTCTGCCCGGTTTCGTCGTTGCTGGTCACGTCGGCGCGGATTGTGAAATCGTTGTTGGCAGCTACCGAAGTGATCGCGCGCCGCATCTTGTCGAGCGCGACGGTGATGCTCTTGAAGAAGATCCAGCCGAGCGCCAGCAGCGCGGCAACGGCGATTGCGAACACCGTCAGCATCGCCCCGACGGCGGCTTTGCGCGAGAGCGTGCCCGAGTCGCTGGCCTCTTTCGCATACTTGACGTTGAGCTCAACGAGTTTGTTCAGGTTGCGTTCGACGGCGTACTGGGCGTCCTTCCAGTCGGTGACGTAGAAGTAGTACTGCTCAAACAGTTCGGCCTGGTGTTCGAATTCTGAGTTGTTGCCCAACTCGGTGATCACGGCGTTGAGCTTGACGTCGAAATCGCGCCAGCGTTTCAGACCCGGCTCCAGCGTCTTCCAAGCTTTCTCTTCGTCTTCCGTGCGCTTGTGGCTAGCATAGGCTTTCAGTGCCTTGTCGAGTGCCGCCGTGGCCTTTTCCTTGCGTTCAAGAATGTTCTTGAACTGGGAGTTGGCGTACTTCTCCTTTTCCCAAGTCGCAGCTTCCAACGTGTAGGCATACAGCGCGTACTGGTTGCTGCGCACATCGGAGAGTGCGATGACCGCGGGCAATTGCGTTTCGCTCAGTTGCGACATTGCACTGCCGACCCGGCTAATGCCCACCCAGCCGGAAATGCCGACCAGCAGTAGTGTGCTGATCGAAATGAGAACCAGCAGGCCCAGTTTGGCCTTCACGGTCAGGTTGCCCATGTGGGAGCTCCTCCAGCGTTCCGCTCTTGTTTATCCGGTGTGCCTGATACGGCAGGCACTAACGGATAACGGCACCCACACTGAAGTCTTTAGCGGTTCAGCGTTGAGGCCAATTCGGAACGGTAGCGGCGGACCAAGGCATCATCGCTGATTGCCGCGAAAAGTTGCAGCATCATCAGCCGGCCGGCGTCGTCCTCGAAGGCGCGGTCTCGCCGCACGATTTCCAGCAGTTGTGCGAGCGCGGGTTCATAGTCGCGGCGGGCGGCCAGCAGGCGGGCAAGCGCCAGCCGTGCGCCCAGATCGGCCGGGTCTGCAGCGATGCGCGCCTCGAGTGCATCGCGCTCGGTTGTGTCGGGGGCGCCGTCGAGCAGCGCGAGGCGGGCGCGCAATGCGGCCACGCGGTCCGGGTTGCGGGCTGGTTCGGCGACGTTGTCGAGCAGCAGGCGCGCGGTCGGCAGATCCGGCTCGTCTAGCAGGATGTCGGCCAGGTCGAGGTGGCTCTCCTCGTCTTTCGGATCGACATCCAGCGCTTGCTCGAGCAGCGCACGGGCTTCGTCGAGGCGCCCTTGCTCGCGTGCGGTGCGTGCTGCTTCGCGAAGCGGCGTGGCGGGTGACGGGAGCAGGCTCTGCACAAATGCGCGCAGCGTTGCTTCGGGCAGTGCGCCGGTGAACTCATCCACCACTTCGCCTTTGACGATAGCCTTCACGTTCGGGATGCCTCGCACGCCAAAACGTTGTGCAAGCGCCACGTTCTCGTCCGAATTGATCTTTGCGAGCAGGAACTTGCCGCCGAACTCGGCCGCGAGCTTCTCAAGCAGGGGCCCCAGTGCGCGGCAAGGGCCACACCAAGGTGCCCAGAAGTCCACCAACACGGGCACCTGCATCGATGCCGCAATTACACGGTCTTCGAAATTTTCAAGCGTGACGTCGAAGACAAATTCGCTGCTGGCCATGCTGGACTCCCGTCTCAATTAACGCTTTGTTCAAGTTTGGGCTGCGGCGAGCCGTTTCAAGAGCCTTCGAAAGCCTCCCGGAAAGTCGCCAAGTGTCGGTATAATCTAGGTTTTTCAAGGGCGGCGCCCATTCAGCGCACCGCTCGCAACCGAATCCCCTGGCCAGCCCCTTCGGAACCACCATGCCCGAGATCCTCAAGCTGCGTGGCGCGCCCGCGCTTTCCGCTTCCCGCCTGGAGCGCCTCACGGCCCAGCTCAAACCCGCCCTGCCGAAATTAAAGGGGCTTGCAGCTGAACACTGGTACTTCGTCGAGATCGAGGCGCCGCTCGATGGCGACGAGGCCGAGCGCCTGGTCGACCTGATCGGCGCCTATCCGCAGGGTGACGCGCCTGCGGGTGAGTTGCTGCTGGTCACGCCGCGCCTAGGCACGATTTCGCCCTGGTCGTCGAAGGCCACCGACATCGCGCACAACTGCGGCTTCGCGAAGATCAAGCGGATCGAGCGTGGCACCGCCTACACACTTGAAGTGCGTGGCGGCCTTGATGCCGAAGCCCGCGCAGCCGTGCTGCCGGTGCTGCACGATCGCATGACCGAATCGGTGCTCGATAACGTCGACGCCGCGCACGGCCTTTTTGCCCACTATGCGCCGCAGCCCCTCACCACGGTCGACATCATCGGCGGTGGCCGTGCCGCGCTCGAAGTGGCGAACGGCGAACTGGGCCTGGCCTTGTCGGATGACGAGATCGACTATTTGATCGACAACTTCACGAAGATGGGCCGCAACCCGACCGACGTGGAGCTGATGATGTTCGCGCAGGCGAACTCTGAGCACTGCCGCCACAAGATCTTCAACGCCAGCTGGGTGATCGACGGCCGCGCCGAAGAGAAAACCCTGTTCGGCATGATTCGCGATACGCACAAGGCGCAGCCTGAGCACACTGTGGTCGCGTACTCGGATAACGCCGCGATCTTCGAGGGTGCCGTGATCCAGCGCTTCTATCCGGAGAAGGATGGTCGCTGGAGTTACAGGCCGGAGCTGACCCACATTCTCGCCAAGGTCGAGACACATAACCACCCGACCGCCATCTCGCCCTTCCCGGGCGCGGCGACCGGCGCGGGCGGCGAAATCCGCGACGAAGGCGCGACCGGCCGTGGATCCAAACCCAAGGCCGGCCTCGCAGGCTTCACCGTGTCGAACCTGCGTATCCCGGGCTATGAGCAGCCCTGGGAAGTGAACTACGGCAAGCCGGAGCGCATTGCCTCGGCGCTGCAGATCATGATCGACGGCCCGCTCGGCGCGGCCGCGTTCAACAACGAATTTGGCCGCCCAAACCTGACCGGCTACTTCCGTGCCTTCGAGCAGGAAGTGATGGGCGAGGTGCGCGGCTACCACAAGCCGATCATGATCGCCGGCGGCGTCGGCAGCATTCAGGCCGAGCAGTCCTTCAAGAGTGACTTCCCTCCGGGCACGCTGCTGATCCAACTTGGCGGCCCAGGCATGCTGATCGGCCTGGGCGGCGGCGCGGCGTCGTCGATGGCAACCGGCACCAACACCGCGGATCTGGACTTCGCCTCGGTGCAGCGCGGCAACCCTGAAATCGAGCGTCGCGCCCAGGAGGTGATCGATGCCTGTTGGCAGCAGGGCAAGAGCAACCCGATCCTCGCGATCCATGACGTCGGCGCGGGTGGCCTCTCGAACGCGATGCCGGAACTGGCCGATCACGCCAAGCTGGGCGCGCACTTCGAACTGCGCAACATCCAGATCGAAGAGCCGGGTATGAGCCCGCGCGAGATCTGGTCGAACGAAGCGCAGGAGCGCTACGTCCTGGCGATCGCGCCAGACCGCCTGGCCGATTTCGAAGCGATCTGCGTGCGCGAGCGCTGCCCGTTTGCGGTGCTGGGCACCACCACGGCCGATGGCCGCCTGACGGTGAGCGACAGTTACTTTGGCAACAAACCGGTCGACATGGACATGCAGGTACTGCTTGGCAAGCCGCCGCGCATGACGCGAGAGGTGGCCAGGCGCGATATATTCCTGCCGCCGTTCGATACCACCGACGTGGACCTCGCGGACGCCGTGGGCCGCGTGCTGCGCAATCCGACCGTCGCCTCGAAGAACTTTCTCATCACCATCGGAGACCGCTCGGTAGGCGGCCAGACCGCGCGTGATCAGATGGTTGGCCCGTGGCAAGTGCCAGTGGCTGACGTCGCGGTGACCACTGCCAGCTTCCACGGCTACCTGGGTGAGGCGATGGCGATGGGCGAGCGTACGCCGCTTGCCTGCGTGTCGCCGGCGGCGTCGGGTCGCATGGCGGTCGGTGAGTCGGTGACCAATCTGCTCGCCGCCGATGTGTCGGACATGAAGCAGATTAAGCTCTCTGCCAACTGGATGGCCGCTTGCGGCCACCGTGGCGAGGACGCCCATCTGTTCGCCACCGTGAAGGCGGTGTCCGAGTTCTGCCAGGACGCTCAGCTGGCGATCCCGGTTGGCAAGGATTCGCTGTCGATGAAGACGGTGTGGCAGGACGAAGGCACCGAGAAGAGGGTCGTTGCGCCGCTGTCGCTCATCGTGACGGCCTTCGCCCCGGTGGGCGATGTGCGCCGCACCCTGACGCCGGAACTCAAGACGCTGCCGGGCGTCGAGACCGAGCTGGTGTTGATCGATCTGGGCCGCGGCAAGCATCGCCTGGGTGGTTCGGTGTTTGCCCAGTGCTTCAATTCAGTCGGCGAACACGCGCCGGATATCGATGCGGAAACGCTGAAGGCCTTTGTGGCTGCGATGATCGAGCTCAAGCGCGATGATCGTGTGCTCGCCTATCACGACCGCGGCGATGGTGGCCTGCTCGCCACCGTGGCCGAGATGGCCTTCGCGGGCCACACCGGCGTGTCGCTGGAACTCGATTCGATCGCCTACGACGGCCACCTATCGGATGTGGATGGCGGCGAGAAGAAAGCCGGCATGCTCGCCGGCCGCTTCAACGATCGCGTGCTGGCAGCGCTCTTCGCTGAAGAACTCGGTGCAGTGATCCAGATCCGCCGCGACCAGCGCGATGCGGTGCTGGCCACGCTGACTGCGCACCAACTCGGCGGCGCTGCCCATTTCATCGGTCAGCCGAACGATCGCGATGAACTGCGCATCTGGCGCAACGCGAAGATGATCTTCGCCGCGCCGCGCGCGGAACTGCAGCGCGCCTGGAGCGAAGTGAGCTACCAGATCGCGAGGATCCGCGACGATGCCACCTGCGCGCAGGAAGAATTCGACGGTCTGCTCGACGGCAGCAACCCGGGCCTGTCGGTATCGCTGACCTTCGACGCGGCCGACGATATCGCCGCGCCGATGATCGCCACCGGCGCGCGGCCGAAGATCGCGATCCTGCGCGAGCAGGGCGTGAACTCGCAGGCTGAGATGGCCTCCGCGTTTGAACGCGCCGGCTTCGAGCCGTTTGATGTGCACATGTCCGACCTGTTCTCCGGCCGCTACACGCTCGACCAGTTCAAAGGCCTTGCGGCCTGCGGCGGTTTCTCATACGGCGACGTGTTGGGCGCGGGGCAGGGTTGGGCGAAGTCCATTCTGTTCTCGGATGCCTTGCGCGCCCAGTTCGAGGCGTTCTTCGGCCGCAGCGATAGCTTCGCACTGGGCGTTTGCAACGGCTGCCAGATGATGGCCCACCTCGCTCCGATCATCCCCGGTGCCGAGTGCTGGCCTACCTTCCAGCGCAACCGCAGCGAACAGTTTGAAGCGCGCTTCGTGATGGCGGAGATCCCGGACAACCCGTCGATCCTGTTCGCCGGCATGGCGGGCAGCCGCATGCCGATCGTGGTATCGCACGGCGAAGGCCGCGCGGTGTTCGACGGCATCGATGCCCAGCACAATGCCAAGATCGTGCTGCGTTACATCGACAACGCGGGTCAGGTGGCAACTCGCTACCCGGCGAACCCGAACGGTTCGCCTGACGGCATCGCAGGCCTGACCACGCCGGACGGCCGCTTCACGATCATGATGCCGCACCCGGAGCGCTGCCGCCGCACGCTGCAGATGTCCTGGGCGCCGGACTTCCTCGGCGAGGATTCGCCGTGGATGCGCATGTTCCGCAACGCGCGCGTCTGGCTGGGCTGATGACTGCATTGCTGGTTCGTGGCGGCACCTTGTTGCTGGGGCTGTGTGCCGGGGCTGCGTTTGCAGCGCCGGAGAAGTTCTCCGACATCGAGGATGGCCGCTTCGACACCAGCGAGTATCTGCTCGACGACTGATGGCCTGAGTGGTCAGGCCTGGCGTTATGGCGTCGATGGCTTGGGCTCGGTGCAGCAGGTGCTGATGTGCATGGTTGATCGATGCGTGCGGTGCCGATCTTGGCGCCACAATGCGCTTCGAGCGGGAGCCGCGCCCGAACTGCTGCCGGATTCCACCAAGGCGCACATCGCTAGCGCCGGTTTGCCGGTCGTCGACGGCTACGACTTCGGCGACAACGCGCTCTAGGTTTTTCGCCCGCGGCCCTGAATGCAGCGCTTTACATGTTGAGCTGGGCCGTGCTCGCCGTTGATCGCGAGGCGCGGCGTGGAGCCGTCAGTTTGAGCAGTTTGGCCACCGGCCGATCAGCGCGCGGTCAAACGCTCCCGCCAGTGCAGGCCGGCTAGCGTGTCGGCGGCGGGGCGATATTCGCAGCCGATCCAGCCGTCGAAGCCAGCGGCGTCGATCTGCGCGAACAGCGTTCGATAGTCGAGCGTACCGGTATCGGGTTCGTTGCGACCCGGGCTGCCGGCGATCTGGATATGCGCAACCTGTGGTTGGGCGACCGCGAATGTGGCGCCGACATCGTCCCCAACGCGATGCACATGGTAGGCGTCGAATTGCAATCGCAAGTTCGGTTCTCCGACTTCGGCAATGATCTCCAACGCTTGCGAGACGTGGGTGAGGAAGTAGTGCGGCATGTCGCCCGGGTTGATCGGCTCGATCAACAGTTCGATCCCGCTGGGCGCGAGCCGCCTGCATGCCTGGCGCAGGTTCTGGACGTAAACACGGCGTTGCAGGCTGCGCGGCAGATCCGGATCGGTGAGGCCGGCCATCGCGTGAAGCCGCTTCACGCCTAGTGCGCGCGCATGCAGCAGGGCGAGTTCCACGCTGGCAGCAAAGTCCTGCTCACGACCCGGTTGCGCGGCGAGTCCGCGTTCGCCGTTGGCCCATCGACGACGGCGCGCC
>JAJZLD010000138.1 GCA_021803785.1 Pseudomonadota bacterium
CGGCTACGCGTCGGAATAACCTTCGACGATGGCCTCGTGGAAGGAGTCGGCTCGGAGAACAGCACGCGGGGAAGATCGTTCCTGTTCCTCGCGCTCGGGGTGTTCGCTGGTACTGGACTGGGACGGCGCTTCACGCTGCGGGTTCCCGAGAACGGGCTGATCGCTCTGAATGTGCCTCTGGACCCACTGCGGCTGGGCTCGAACAGTACCCGCACGACGCACCCGTACTACATGGCAAGGTGGAACGACCTGCTCGGCGCACTCGGCATAGACGGGGAGATCCTGAACCCCTATTGGGACAAAACGAAAGGGGAGATGGCCGCAGGCTGTCGCAACCCAGCACTCTTGAAGAAGTTGGCGACGGACTCTCTGTCGTGTTCCTCCCCCACCAAGGGTCGGTGGCAGGGACTCGGAATCGAGCACTGCGGGTATTGCTTGCCGTGCCTGATTCGCCGTGCGGCGCTGATGGCGGCATGGGGTAACGGAAACGATGCGACTACGTACACCGTGCCGGACCTCCGCGCGCAGCCACTGGACACGCGCGAGTCGCCCGGAAAGCAGGTCAGGTCGTTTCAGTACGCAATCGAGCGCTTGAAAGGGCGACCGGAGCTTGCGAACCTCTTGATCCATAAACCCGGCTCGCTTGCTGACGAAGCCGCGCACCTCGATGAACTCGCCGATGTCTACCGGCGCGGCCTTGATGAAGTCGCCCGGCTCATCGATGGCGTCGAGGCGCGGCCGAGTTGACTAGGGTGCGCGCATGATCGCAACAACCGGTCTCGTGGACTTTCACTGCCACTTGGACCTTTATCCGGACCATGCCGTGGCTGTTCGGAACTCGGACGCGGCCGGGGTGTTCACGCTTGCGGTGACGACGACACCTCGCGCCTGGCCTCGCAATCACGAACTCGCACAGTGCACGAAGCATGTTCGAGCGGCGCTCGGGCTGCACCCCCAGTTGGTCGCAGAGCGCGAGAACGAAATCGAGCTATGGGACCGGTATCTTTCAGAGACTCGCTATGTCGGCGAGGTCGGGTTGGACGCCGGTCCTCGGTTCTTCAAGTCGCTCGATGCCCAGAAGCGCGTGTTTCAGCACGTGTTGCAACGTTGCGCTGAGGCGGGTGGCAAGATCATCACGACCCACAGCATTAGGTCGGCCAAGGCGGTGCTCGATCTTGTCGAGGCGCATCTGCCGCCGGAACGTGGCAAGATCGTTCTTCACTGGTTCACGGGAACGCAAAGCGAGGCGAAGCGAGCGTTGGAACTGGGTTGCTACTTCTCGATCAATGCGGGAATGCTGGACAAGGAGAGACACGCCGCGATGGTTCAGACCATCCCCTTGGATCGGATACTGACTGAGACAGATGGGCCCTTCACCCGCACCGGCGAGCGACCCTCGCAACCGGTCGATGTGGCAATCGTGGTGGAAGCTCTAGGCCGGTTGCGCGGTATGCAAGCGGCCGAAATGGCGGACGTCATTCGCGGCAACCTTCGAGCCCTTTTGGCATAACCCTGGTAGTCATCATGAAACCCGTTGTACAGACAACTTTCGCGGAACGCCTGGGCCGGATGTTGGGTCGGGCATGGCGAGGTTGCGTGGGTTTGGATCGCCGGGCGAATGGATGGCTGGTGGCTCAAGGATGGACGCCGAACGTTGCCAAGGTCGTTCTCGCGGTACTCAAGCTCACGGCGCTCGGGATACTGCTCTACGTCGCGTTCTGGCTGGCGTTGCTGATTGGGGGCATCTTGGCTGCGGCTTGGATCGCAAGGCAAGACAACACGGAAAGCGATTCCGATTTTCTCGGTCGCAAGGCAGAGGAGCGCGATCACCGCGAAGGTCTGTTCTATCACCCAACGATGCACAACGACGATCCAGACCCGCGGTTTGAAGACGACTGATGTACGGCAAGCTACTTTTTGGCAGCGCTGATCAATAGATTCGATCCCTTGCCACCTGCTTGCCCTGCGTCCCTGGTCCCGTTTGCCAAACCTTGAAGCATGCCGCCAGCACGAACACCTACCCAGCCCAGTGCGGTAACCCACAAGCTCGGCAGTACGAGGAACATTGTCGCCATGACGAAGTTCAGCAGCATGTCCCCGAAGGCGTTGTTCAGGCCGATCAGGGGATCGAAGTTGGTGTGCGGCCGATTTGCCCCGAATCCCCAGCCATAGAGGGCATCGAGGATCGTGCTGTCGATCCAGCGCGCGAGCTGGAACCAGAAGTCCACGAAGAACAGCGCGAACTGGACGCAGCTCACCGTCACCACCGTCTTCAGGTCGTAGGTGCCGATCAGCAGCACCAGTGGGATGCAGATGACGAGCGCCATCTTGAGCATGGTCAGCACCATCGGCAGCGCCTGGCGCACCACGTCCATCGCCGGAAAGAAGCCCAGCGAGCCGACGGTCAGCCCCAGGTCGCTCGCGCCGCGCGTGACGATGTTCGGCAGCGTCTTGTCGATCTGGCCGCCGTAGTCGGTGTAGACGGCGCCCTGGTTCATCTTCTGCTGCCGCGGTGAGACGACGGCGCGGATCACCGAGTCATTGACCTCGCTCTGCGACAGGAAGCCCACCCAGCGCCCGATGCGGGTCAGCAGGTCCGGGTCGACCTGTGCCAGCAGCCGGCTGCGCAGTCCCTGGCCGCCATCGGCCCACCACTGCCGGCAGGACGGATAGCCGCCGCCGCTGTCCACCTGTGCCAGCCCCGCATCGCGGGTCGCGTCGTAGGGCCAGGCCGTGCGTGGGGTCTTGGCGCGATAGGTGTCATAGAAGCCGGGCGTGTCGAGGAAGTAACTCGATCCGATCCAGGTGACGTCGTTCATCTGCTCGTCGGAGAGCGTCGGCCGGTTCATGAACAGCTTGGCGCGCGACGGCCCGTAGCAGTCGTGCGTGAAGTCGGCGACCTCCTGTGCAAGCACCGGATCGTCGATGCGCGTGGCATCGACATCCATGCGAATCTGACGCAGGTCCGTGCCGCAGGGAATCGCCGCCACCGCGGAGCCCGTCACGGCTTTCGACAGCGCGTGCATGAAGAACCACCACACCGGCACCAGCGCGCTCTGGTCGTTGAGCGCCGTGTAGACGTTGGACCAGCCCGTGTCGTTGGGCAGCGGGACGTTGACCTGGCATTGCGCGGAGCGCGTGGTGTCGAACTTGATCGTGGCGAGATCCACCGGGATGAACGGGATGCCGGCGAACATGATGACCACGATCGCCACCCACACCCGGTTCTCGATGCGCATCGACGACAGCACGCCCTTGTTGCCTTCGTCCGCACCTTCGCTGCGGGCCTTGAGCCATTCCTGGATCACGATGGCCACGAACGGCAGTGCGAACACGCCGCTGGCCACGAGAATGCTCCAGATGCCGTTGTTGACCACCCAAGCCACCAGGGTCAGGTAATACTCCAGGTAGTCCGTGGTGTAGAGCGTCATGCCTGCCTCCCGGTCTCAGCCGTGCCGCAACAGTTGGCTGGCTTCCAGCGCGACCACGGCGATCACGGCCGCGGTCTCCGTGCGCAGCAGGCGCTGATGCGTCTCGCGGGACGGCTCCCGCCGCAGCAGGCGCCGACGCATCCACCACCAGCCGTAGGCCGTCGCTCCGTAGAGGCACAGCCGCCACACGAAGAAGTGGCCGGCGTGCGCCTGCAGCCAGTGCTGCCAGCCCGCGACGCCGCCGACCACGTGGATGCCGGCGATGTTCACCGCGACCGCGGCGGCCACCACCAGCAAGGTCCACAACAGCGCCACGCCGACGCGGCGGTTGAACAGCCATGGCAGCCGCAGCCAAGCCAGCCGGCTCATGGCGTACCGCTCCGCGGCTTCTGGACTTCCCGCAGACGGTCGCGCGTGGTGTCGCCCTCGAAGATGCCGCGCGAGCCGGCGGCGCGGGTGCTGTGGCGCTGGATGATCGCCATCGCCGAGTTGCCGGCCAGCGTGCGCCGCAGCTCCAGCTCAGTCTTGAGGTTGTTGATCTCCTGCTCCAGCGCGCTGTTCTCCTGGTCGACCGCCCGCACGGCCAACTCGTTGGCGGCGACGTTCGGCTCCTTCTTGCCGGTGAGCAACGTGCGTTGCAGCAGCAGAGCCTTCTCCAGCACGCTGGACAGCGCCGCCTCGGACGCCAGGCGCTTGCCCAGCACGTCCTGGTCGGGTTCATCACGCAGGGCCTCGATCACGCCGCGGGTGATCGGCAGCGAGCTGCTGCCGGCCGCGTCGAGATTGGCCAGCGTCGTCGGCCGGGCGCCCGTCACCAGTTCCTGCAGCGCCTGCAGCTTGGTCTCGTACTCTTCCTGGATCACTGGCGTCAGCCCGACGCCAGGCGTGGTCTGGGTCTTCGTGCAGTTTTCGCAGGTGCGCTGCTCGCGTTCGCCCAACACGCGGGTCGCCCAGTCCGCGGCCGCCTGGGGCGAGAACCAGGTTTGGCAGGTCAGGCGGTTGCCGCAGGCGCTGCGCGCGATCGACGAGCTATCGGTGGCGCTGCGCCCGTTGAGCAGGTTGTAGCCCGCGCGCGTCACGTCGCCGACCACCTTGATCGAACTCTGACCGGAGCCGCCCGCGTTGCCGCCGCCGACCCATGGCACGCCGTTGTTTCCCTTGTTGGACTCGGCCTGCTCGATGGCGGCGACGGCATCGGTGCTGCTGACCGCATCCCGCAGCGCCATCCCTTCGGCGAGCTGGTCCCAGCCGGCCTGGCCGCCGGCCATGTCCGCCATGCGATTGGCGATGGCGCGGCAGGTCATCTTCGAGCGGTCGAAATCCAGGCGCGCCTGCAGGATGCCGTTGGTGAGCAGGTTGTACAGACCCGGGTCGGCGCGCTGGATGATCAGGGCCGGCAGCGAGGCCACGGCGCTGGTGGCGTTCTGGATCACGTTGCTCATGATCGTCTGGAAGCCGTTGGTGATGCCGTTGAGCTGGTTCTGCAGCGTCGTGGTGATGCTCATGTCGCCGCAGATCAGGTTGCTGTTCCAGCCGACGCCGACGCCGATGCTCTGCATGTTGCCGGCACCACCCATCGACACGGCCCGGCCGCCGCCGATGCTGTAGAGCACGTCGTCGCCGATCACGCTGCCGCTGACGTTCACGCCATTGGGGTCGATGCGGGTCTGCGCCCAGGCGACGCCGACGACCAGCGTGATGGCCGCCACGAGCAGCGTGGCCCGCAGGTGCGACTTCGCGCGACGCAGGAAGTCAGGGAGGGAGGCGTTCATCGTGGGTTCCTCACATGAAATCGACGCTGCCGAGGAAGACCTGGCCACGGCGCCGGCAGCAGGAGTACGGCCGCCACAAGGCCCAGGCGTAGTCGCCCTGCTGGGCCTGCACGCGGGTGCGGCTGTGCGGGAAAACCACGCAACTGTTCGAGAGCGTGGGCGTCAGCTCCTGCCACTTGCCCGTCGAGGCGTCGGTCTCCATCAGCGCGCCGGCCGGCCAGTAGCCGTCGCGGGCGTTGGCCAGCAGGGGCTGATACACGTGAATCTGGTTGCGGCGCGTCACGATGTCGCCCGCGCGCTGCGCGACCACGGCGCCGCTCTTGTGGTCGTCGGTCTGGTGCAGGAAGCCACCGCGGGGATACACGTAGCCCCAGAGGTTCAGGCCGGTGCGCGTACCGATTTCGCGCCGGCCGGGGATGAGCGCTTCGGGGTAGAGCGCTTCCGGGATGTTGTAGCGCCAGGCGATCGTGTCGAGCGTGCTCAGCAGATACGGCATGAAGGCCGTGCCCGCGCCTTCGCAGGTATAGCCGGAGGCGCTGGCGAACTGGCTGAACACCATCCCGGCCGGATGGCCGATGACATCGGCGTTCTTGAACTTGGCGAGGTTGTTCTCGTTGTCGTGATTGGTCGTGCCGTCACCGCCAGCCTTGGCGCTCGGGTTGGGCATGCTCATCGCCCTGACTTCCAGCCACGGGTTTTCGCCGGTGTTCGAGTAGCTCGACACCACCGCATCGGGGACGTAGTGGCGCACCTTGACGGAAGTGCGAACCGAGCAGCCGAAGGGCGTGCAGTACAGCCAGTAGCAGATTCCGACCACGCGGTATTCGAGGCAGTCGGGGGACAGCGCCGACGAGACGATGGTGGCGGTGTCCAGGGCGAACGTCGACGTGGCCGTGCCCAGCAGCAGCGAGGCGACGGTGGCGCGCAGACGCCGGGATGCCAGCAGGAGGCTCATGGCTGCGTGCTCCGGTAGGCGTTGATGCGCGCGACGGCGCGGGACACGTCGGGCTCGCCGTAGACCACGTAGCGTCGATCGACCACCACGGCGGGAATCTTGGCGATGCCCAGTCCCCAGGCATCCGCGACACCTTGGTAAGCATGGCCGATGCGACGCTGCAGCGCCTCGCCGCCGTCATGCAACCGCTGCCGCACCACCGCTGCGGCCTGTTGCGGGGCGGCCGGCAGGTGCGCGGCGAGTTCGACCTCGATGCGCGTGGCCTGGTCCAGCTCGATGATCTGCACGCCGGCCGGGGCCTGCACCGGATGACGGCTGTCGGTGACGACGAGCACATCGGTGGCCGCCGCGATGGGACCGAGCAGCGCGGCGCACAGTCCAGCGGCCACCCTCGCGGCCAGGGGGCGCCGCGAGACGGCAGGAAGATCGAGGGAATGAACCGGCATGTCGCGCCTCCGCGGAGTCGATGCAGACTCGTAGTCGAGCGCAACGCAGATCAAGGAACGACAAAGAAACCGAAACCGGTCAGTCCCGATTTCCTGCGCACCGGCGAAAAGAAACGGGAGCCAAGGGCTCCCGTGGTGATGAAATGAATGCGCCTGGGGTGCTGCTACAGCAAGCCGGCTTCGGCGAACGAGTACGGGCTGCCCTTGCCGACGATGAAGTGATCCAGCACCCGGACATCGACGGTGGCCAGGGCGCTCTTCAGCCGCTCGGTGATCGCACGATCAGCGGCCGAGGGCTCGGTGTTCCCTGAGGGATGCTGATGCGCCAGGATCAGCGCCGAAGCGTTGAGCACCAGCGCACGCTGGACCACCACCCTCGGATACACCGAAGTCTGGTCGACCGTGCCCTTGAACAGCGGCTCGAAGGCGAGCACCTGGTGCTGGTTGTCGAGAAACACGACGGCGAAGATTTCGTTCGGCTCCGCGACCAGTTTCAGGCGCAGGTAGTCGCGCACGGCGGCGGGACTGCCCAGCGCTGGACCGGCCTTGAACACGCGGTTCTCCAGCAGGGTGATGGCCTGCCGGATGATCCAGTCTTCGTGCTGGGCGGCGATCAGGGTGAGCGACTCCGGGCAGGAGTCGGCGATGACAAGAGACATGGCGAACCTCCAATGGATGAGATCGGAGGGCGCCTGCCCCTGGAGGGCAAACCCTCCTGGGGACGATGGGGATGGAACAGGTGATGAGCGGGCATCCGCCACCGCGGATGCAGTGGCTGTTCGCGTCAAGGGATGCGATGCGAACGGGTTTCGATCAACGCGGACGAGCCGCGCCGCAGCCTTGAAGATCGATGGCTACCTGGGCATGTCACCGGCGACGCCGGCGGGCATGTCTGGGGAATGGGCGGGTTCGGCTGCGGTCGTGCTGCCGGCGGCGAGCAGGTCGATGGCCGACAGCAAGGCATCGCCTTCGACGGGGCCGTGCAGCAGGAGGGTCTTGCCGGACTCGCGGTCGCGCAGTTGCAGGGCCGGCGTCGCCGCGATGCCCTGCTGTGCTGCTTCCGCCGCCTGGGCACGGATGACCGCATCGGGGCGATCGCTGTCGAGACAACCCTGCATGGCTGGCGTGAGGTCGGGATAGCGCAGGCCCTCCGGCAGGCCCTGGCCGTCGCCACGGGTGTGCGCGTAGAGCCACGCCACGGCTTGCCAGAACGTGGCATGTCCGCCGGTCTCGCCCGCGCACTCGGCCAGGCGCGCCCCGGCAGTCGCGGCCGGCTCGTGCATGGACAGCGGCAGGTGGTGCCACTGCCAGTTCACCTCGGGGTGGGCGTCGATCCAGCGCTTGAGCGCGGGGAAGTAGGCCCGGCAGTACGGACACTCCAGGTCGGCGTACCCGACCACCGTGAAGCGCGCATCGGCACGGCCATACAGCCAGGGCGGGCCGGCCGGTTTCGACGCTTCGGCCCCGGCGGCGGCCAGGGGCATCGACTCGGTTGCCGGATGCGGCACGCGCAGCAGCATCCACGAGGCAACCGCAATCGTCGCCACGATCAGCAGACCGATCCAGGGATGACGGCGGGCGAAGGAAGGCAGGCGCATCGTGTCGCTCCCGTCAGGCCAGCGTGTCCAGCGCCAGGGGTTCGATGCCCCTCGCACGGTCGATCTTCTCGGCCACGCGGAAGGCGGCATCCAGCTCGCTGATGCCGTGCCGATGCGCG
>JAJZLD010000139.1 GCA_021803785.1 Pseudomonadota bacterium
CGCCGCGATGTTTGGCGCAGCGATCTGGGGCGAGCGGCTGGACCCGCTCGCGCTGGTCGGGATCGTCGCGGTCATGCTGTCGGGCGCGCTCGCCGGGCGCTCTCGCGCAAACCCGCACCGCCGGCAGAAACGGACTGAACGGCGACGACGGGGGCTCGAATAAGAAAAAACCGCCGACACTTGTGGAATCGGCGGTTTCGTCAGCATTTTGGCGGAGAGGGCGGGATTCGAACCCGCGTTAGGTTATTCACCTAAACACGCTTTCCAGGCGTGCGACTTAAACCACTCATCCACCTCTCCGTGGTGAGCCGGAAAATATATCAGAAAGTGGCGCGATTATCCAGGCCAAATGTATTGGCGCCGGCGGCGGCTTTTGGGCGCGGAGTGCGGAGCGAGAGGACTAGTGAACGCGCAGCTTCGCTGGGCTTCGGGGTGACGAGGCTGACCAGCACGATGGTGATGAAGCCGGAAACGACGCCAAAGATGCCGCTGGCGATCGGATGAATGCCCCACCACGCGTTGACCATCGACCCGCCGAAGAAGGGGTGTGTGAGCACCGCATAAGACAAGGTGGTCGCCAATCCGGCCGCCATGCCGGCAATGGCGCCCCACTTGTTGGCACGCTCCCAGAAGATGCCGAGCACAAGCGCAGGGAAAAAGCCGGCCGCGGCGATCGAGAACGCGAAGCCGACGGTAAACACGATGCTGTCCGGGCGCTGCGAAGCCAACCATGCTGCGAGGAAGGCCACCAGCAGCAGGGTCGTTTTTGAGATGACCAGACGACGAGGCGTTGAGGCGCGCGGGTTGACCATGCGGAAGTACACGTCGTGTGAGAGGGCGCTCGAAATCGTCAGCAGCAGACCGTCGGCCGTTGAGAGTGCGGCGGCCAACCCACCTGCGGCGACGAGACCGGAAATGACGTAGGGCAGGCCCGCGATTTCGGGCAACGCAAGCAAGATTACGTCCGGATTGAGCGTGAGCTCGGCAAGTTGCAGCACTCCGTCGTGATTCAGATCTTCGATTTTGACGAGCCCGACCTTGCCCCAGGATGCCACCCAGGCCGGCAACTCCGCGATCGGAGAGCCAACGATGCGGGTGTAGATTTCCCACTTGGCGAAAACTGCATAAGCCGGCGCAGTCAGGTAGAGCAGCAGGATGAAGAACAGCGACCAGAACACCGATCGCCGCGCGGACGCCACACCCGGCGTGGTGTAGTAGCGCGCCAGGATGTGCGGCATGCCGGCGGTACCAACCATCAGTACGAACACCAGCGCGAGGAAGTTGTTGCGGGCGTCGGTTGTCTCCTGCCCGGTTGTGCCCGCGTGGGGTTGCGCGTGCGGCAAGGGCGGGCGCGCATGGGCCAGTTCGTCGCTACGCGCACGCGACCACTGACTGTGCGCATCAAGCGTGTTGGCCGGCATCTCCCGCAGCTGGCGTTGCACGACAGCGATTTCCCGGGCAGCGGCATTCGGCTGCGAGCGCAGCGCATCAAGCCGCGCCTCCGCCGATTCGCGCGCCTGAACCAGCGAGCCCGGCAGCGCGGCAGTCTGGGCCTCGAGCGCTGCCGCGCGCGCCACGCGCAGCTCACGCACCTCCATCTCGTGTGGGTCCCTAGCGAGCCGCTGCTCGACCTTCGTGAGGTCATGCAGCACCTTGCCGTACATGATTTGCGGCGCCGGGATACCGGTCACGGTCCAGGACAGGATGAACACCGGCGCGAGATAGGCGACGATCAGCACCGCATACTGCGTGACCTGCGTCCACGTCACCGCGCGCATGCCGCCCATGAAGGAACACACCAGCACGCCAGCCAAACCCACGAACACACCAATCTCAAACCGGATACCGGCAAAGCGGCTGGTGATGAGGCCGACACCGTAGATCTGCGCCACCACATAGACGAAGCTCGCCAGCACCACCGCCGCCACGCCGATGAAGCGCGGCAGGTTGCCCTCGTAACGGGCGCCGAGAAAATCGGGAATCGTGAAGGCGCCAAAACGGCGCAAGAACGGGGCGAGCAGCAAGGCTACCAACACGTAGCCGCCTGTCCAGCCCATCACGAAGGCGAGCCCGTCGAAGCCCGAGAAGTACAAGGTGCCCGCCATGCCGATGAAGCTGGCGGCACTCATCCAGTCCGCAGCAGTCGCCATGCCGTTGAACACAGCCGGGATGCGGCGACCCGCAACGTAGTATTCGACGACATCCGAGGTACGGCTCGCCACGCCGATCGCGGCGTACAACACGATCGTGGCCAGCAGGAAGGTGTAGCCGATCCAGCGCGGCGGCAGCCCCGCGCGTTCCGCCCCCGCGAGGAATGCCAGAAAGCCGAGCAGTCCCAGCAGGTACATCAGGTAGAGCTTGGTAAGGCGCTGGCTGTAGGGATCCATGACGAGCGCTCAGGTGCCACGAGAAGCTGCCGAGTATAGGGCGGTGGCGATCACAACCGGTAATCGGCGCGCAGGCGATCCTGCAGGCGGTTGGCCTGGCGGAAGGCGTGCTTCAGCACTTGCCGTTCGAGGTGATTGATGCTGCGTACCGGATCGATGCGGTTGGGCGAACCGTACTCCGCTTCGCCCTTCTGATTCTTCAAACGCAGTAGCTGGATGAAGTGGTAGCCGTCAATCACGGCGGCAATGTCTTCGCCGCCGAAAGACACATGCCGCGATGCGTCGCGCAGGCGTTGCGCGGTGTTCGTCGCACGCAAGCCCTGCTCCAGCGCAAACAGCCGCGCGGCATCCACATAGGGGCGAACGCCATGCAGCTTCAGATCCAGGGTGCGCGGATGCTCGCTGTGCTTGTCGAACACAAAATCGCGGATCAAGCCGAGCGGCGGGCGCCCCTGCAGTGCGTTGGCCGCCATCAGGCGCAGGAACAGGGCGCTGCCAACCGTGTGATCGAGCAGCCAGTCGCGCAAGGATTCGGCCAAGGCCGCATCGCCATACAACGGGCGAAAGTCGAAGAAGATGCTCGCGTTGAGCAGCGCTACCGGCTCGGCATGCGTGATCCAGCCGAGAAAGCGCTCACGCCACTCTTCCGCCGAGAGGCACCACTTCGGGTTGCCCGCCATGATCTGGCCCTTGCAGAGGGGGAATCCACAGTCTGCAAGCGCCGCATTCACCGCTTGCGCAAAGGGCAAGAACTGCGCACGCAGCGCCGCCGTATCGGCCTCGCCGGTGGCTTCAAACAGGATGCCGTTATCCTGGTCGGTGGCCAGGGTCTGCTCGAAGCGGCCCTCGGAGCCGAAAGCCAGCCAGCACCATGGCACATCCGGCAAGCTGTGTTGCGCCCGCACCAGGTCGATCGCATGCAAGGCAATCAGATCGTTGAGTGACGAAATCCACTGGATCGTCTGCTCGGCGGCCATGCCCTGTGCAACCAGCCGCGCCGAGAAGGCGCGCACCGCATCCGCGGCAACCGCCAGCTGCGCGAGATCTCGCGCCGACAGCACTGCATTGACCACCTCTTCCGACGCGATCCGCTGCGCGCTGTAAAGATCGCCGCGCGACACCACGCCGGAGAGGCGGCCGTTGCGATCCATCACCGTTACGTAACGCACGTTGCGGCGCGCCATCAGAAGCACCGCCTCGTAGGCGGTCGCATCGGCGCCAAGTTTCACCACGCCGGGAGTCATCACCTCGGTCACGGGCCGCCACAGGTTTGCTTCTTCCGACAACACAACGCGCCGAAGCACATCGCCGAAGGTCAGGATGCCCTGCGGAATACCGTCCTCCGCCGCGATCAGCACCGAGCCAATGCGACCCGCATCCATCAGCTCCAACGCTTCGCGAACGCTGGCCTCGGGCGTGACGGTGACCGGCGCCCGCCGAACCAACGCACGCAATGGCGTGTGCAGGGAGAACGCCGTGCTCGCCGGCGTGCTGTCGGGCAATACCGGCGCCTCAGTATCGGATGCGGGCATAGAAGGTTTTCTCGGAGGCTTCGCGTGCTTCGCCAAGGGTCACGATACCGCGCTCGGCAAGCAAGGGGATCATGCGCAGGAACAATTGCCCCGTGACCAGCGCGTCGCCAGCCGCGTCGTGGCGGTCCAGCAAGGGTACGCCGAAGCGTTCGGCGATGGCGTCGAGCTTGTGGGTTTCCTGGTTCGGGTGCAGTACGGCGGAAAGCAGCAGCGTATCGAGCACCGGCTGATCAAAGCGCAGCCCCGTCGCGGCCTCCTTCAATTGAAGGAAGCGCATGTCGAAGGCGGCGTTGTGCCCCACCAGCACCGTCTCGTGCGCAAAAGCGTGAAAGCGCGGCAGCACGGTCAGGATGTCCGGCTCGCCGCGCAGCCGTTCGCGCGAGATGCCGTGTATCGCCTCCGAAGCGGGGTCGATCTCCCGACGCGGATCGACCAGTTGCTCAAAACGTTCACCACGCAGCAGGCGGCCATTGACGATGCGAATCGCACCGATCTGAATGATTTCGTCGCCGGCGGACGGGTCCAGACCAGTGGTCTCGGTATCGAAAACGGTGTAGGCCAACTCCGCGAGCGGACGGTCTTCAAGCGCCCTGCCCCGCTCACCCCACGCAAAAAGGTCAAAGTCGTAGAACTCCGGCCGCGCCCCATCGCCCTCAGGCCCGCTCTGGACTTCGTCGCCGGCGCCTGCACGCGGTAACAGCACGCGGAACCACGACCGCGCGCTCGCACGCTCGCGCCCGTAGGCGAGCTCGCCTTCGTGGCGCCGCAACACCTCGCGGATCGAGCGCGGGCTGGTCTCGCCCGCCAGCAGCATGGGCTCCATTTCCCAGCCGGCGGCCGATTCGCTCGACAGCGCCGTGCCACCCCACGACAACTCAACCTGCGCCATGCTCGCATCGCCGCGCAGCGCAAGACGCACTTCGCGCGGCTCGATCGATTCGTACACCCGCTGGGCGAGCACCGTCAGCACTTGCACGATCGCAAAACTATCGACGCGCAGCCAGATCTCGGCATCAACGTCGTCGAGCTTGGTCAGCATGCCGGTGCGGGCCTCGATGCGACGCTGCGCCGCGCCGACGAGGTCGACCCCGTGCATCGCCTCCAGCGCGGTGTTACCGCGTAACACGTCGGAGAACTCGCGCGCCGTGTCGCTCACTCGCTCGCCAAGGCGAACCGCCTCATCGCGGATCACTTTAAGGAAGCGGCGCTGCTGGCTCGCATCCAGGTCATCGAATTCAATCAGGTTCTCGGCCGCTGCACGGATGCTGGCAAGCCCGCCCCGCTGCGATTGCGTCAGCAACTCGACCAGGCGATCGCGCCGTGCCGCCTGCTCAGACTCGCGCGTAATGTCTTCGGTGAGGATCAGATAGCCGTTCAGGCGCTCCATGACCGGCCGTTCGCTATCAGCATCGAGCACTGGCGACACCCGGGCGCGGATCAGGCGCCCGGCCGCGGTCGCAGTGACGAAACTGACCACCACCCGCCCGTTCACGCGCGCCATCTGGCGCCACAGCCGATCGCGCGTGTGCGCGAGCAGGCGGCGGTCAAACACCGATTCGATCGGCCGCCCGAGTCCGATCAGACCACCGTCGCCGATGCCGCCGAACAGATCGCGCGCATGACCGTTGTAGAGCAGGATGCGCCCTTCCCGGTTGCAGGCGAGCACGCCTTGCGGCATTTCGGTGACCAGTGCGGCGAGCTGGTTGCGCTCGCGCTCCACGCTTGCGCGCGCCTGCTCGGCTCGCAACTCGGCATCGCGCCGCGCGGCCTCGAAGGCAATGATCAGGCGATTGACGCGACCGGCAAGTTCCACGAGTTCGGGCGCACCGCTCGGTTCGATCGCACGCCCATGCTGGCCACCCAACACCAGCTCAACATCGTCGGCCATGCGCAGCGCCGCCGGGGCATAGCGCTCGCTAAACTTCCACGCCAGCGCCGCGGCAAGCCCACTGGCGACCAAGCCCACCAGCACCAGAAGCGGCCACTGGTTGCTCAGCGGCGTGGCTAGCGCAGCGCGTGCAGCCTCGTCGAGCTCACTGCGGACGGCCGCAGCGGCGAGCAAGACCGCCAGCAGCGGCAAAGCTGCCAGCATCACACACCATACGATGCGCTCACGCTTCGCGCTCAAGCATCCCCCGTTGCCAGGCGCGCGACGCGCTCAAGGAATTCCCGGGTCGGAAACGGCTTGGCAAGAAAATCCGCCGCCCCCACCGCACGCGCCTTGGCCGCATCGGCCTCGCGTGCGCGCGACGCAAGCATCAGCACCGGCGGCGCGAGCCGCTCCGCACTCACCGCACGGCAAAGCTCGAACCCATCGAGCGCGCCACGTTGCTCATCGGCAATCACGACCACATCGGCGGCTTCGCTGACAACGCGTTCGACCAACTCCGCGGCGTGTTCGACCACCACCACTACATACCCGGCGCGATGCAGCAAGAACTCGAGCGAGACAACGATTGACTCGTCCGGATCGGCGATCAGGACACGCTTGGCCATTTCTCTCCTCCTCGCCCGCCTTACGTTGAAGCAGGCTTTTGGTATCCACTGCCGGTGTTATCCGCCCGGTCAATCGACGCCGGGCAAGCAGCAGTGGAATTGTGCGCCATCAAGCCGCTTGGCGCAGAGAAAACGAACGGTAAGGGCGTCCCCCAACGCCCTTACCGTTTCAATACCGCCGGCGCTCGGCGCCGGCGATTTCCCCTGCTAGCCAATCAGGGCGGCGGCAGCACGCGGCTGCCGCCAGGCATCAGGCCTTGAGCTGTTCGAGAATCGCAGGATTCTCAAGCGTGGACACGTCCTGCGTGATTTCCTCGCCCTTCGCCAGCGCACGCAGCAGGCGCCGCATGATCTTGCCGGAGCGGGTCTTGGGCAGGTTCTCGCCGAAACGGATGTCCTTGGGCTTGGCGATCGGGCCGATTTCCTTGCCGACCCAATCCTGCAGCTCCTTGATCATCTTCTTCGCCGCATCGCCGGTTGGGCGCTCGCCCTTGAGCACCACGAAGGCGCAGATCGCCTCACCGGTCAGTTCGTCCGGACGTCCAACGACGGCGGCTTCGGCAACCAGCGGGTTCGCCACCAGGGCCGATTCGATTTCCATCGTGCCCATGCGGTGACCCGAGACGTTCAGCACATCGTCGATGCGGCCGGTGATGGTGAAGTAGCCGGTGTCCTTGTCACGGATTGCACCATCGCCTGCGAGGTAGTACTTGCCCTGGAAATCCTGCGGGTAGTAACTCTTCTTGAAGCGCTCCGGGTCACCCCAGATGGTGCGGATCATCGACGGCCAGGGTTTCTTCACGACCAGGATGCCGCCCTGCCCCCAAGGCACGTCATTGCCGGTTTCATCGACGATCGCGGCCTGAATGCCCGGGAACGGCAGCGTGCAGGAGCCCGGCACCAGCGTGGTGACGCCCGGCAGCGGCGTGATCATGTGGCCGCCGGTTTCCGTCTGCCAGAAGGTATCGACGATCGGGCAGCGCCCGCCGCCCACGTTGTCGTAGTACCACTGCCAAGCAGCCGGGTTGATCGGCTCGCCGACCGAACCCAGGATCCGCAGGCTGTCGAGCTTGTACTTGGTCGGATGAACCGCGGGATTCACATCTGCCGCCTTGATCAGCGAACGAATCGCGGTCGGGGCGGTGTAGAAGACCGACACTTTGTGCGACTCGATCATCTTCCAGAAGCGGCCGGCATCCGGATAAGTTGGCACCCCTTCGAAGACGATCTCGGTTGCGCCGCAGGCCAGCGGGCCATAGGTGATGTAGGTGTGGCCGGTCACCCAGCCGATATCGGCGGTGCACCAGAAGATGTCGTCCGGCTTGATGTCGAAGGTCCACTTCATCGTCAGCACCGCGTGGAGCAGGTAGCCGCCCGACGAATGCTGCACACCCTTCGGCTTGCCAGTGGAGCCCGAGGTGTAGAGCAGGAACAGAGGGTGCTCCGCATCGACCCATTCTGGCTCGCAAGTCTCGCTCTGGTTCGCGATCAGATCATGCAGCCACACGTCGCGGCCTGCAGTCATCTGAATCGAGCCGCCGGTGCGTTGATACACCACGACGTTCTTGACCGACTCGCAACCGCCCATTGCGAAGGCTTCATCGATGATCGGCTTGAGCGGAATCGCCTTGCCGCCACGGCACTGCTCGTCCGCAGTGATCACCGCCACTGCGCCGGCATCCTGGATACGCTCCTGCACGCTCTTGGCGGAGAAGCCGCCGAACACTACCGAATGGGTCGCGCCGATGCGGGCGCATGCCTGCATCGCGGCAACGCCTTCGACCGACATCGGCATGTAGATCAGCACGCGATCGCCCTTTTTGATGCCGATCGATTTCAAACCGTTGGCGAACTTGCTGACCAGTGCGAGCAGCTGCTTGTAGGTAACCTTGGTGACCTT
>JAJZLD010000140.1 GCA_021803785.1 Pseudomonadota bacterium
TGCCTGATGCAGACCATGGACAGCGACGTCTATGCCGCAGCGCTCAATGGCTCTGCAGCCGGGGTGCAGGTGGGTATCGGTGTTAACGTCGGTGCGGTGGCGCAGCTTTTCAGCCAGGGCAACATCACACCTACCGGCAACCCGCTTGATCTGGCGATCAACGGTAACGGATTCTTCCGGGTGCAGCAGCCTGGCGGTGCGATTGCCTACACCCGTAACGGCCAGTTCGAGATCGATAAGGATGGCTACATCGTCAACTCGGCCGGCTACCGCTTGCAGGGTTATCCGGCCAACGCGCTGGGCGTGATCCTGCCGGCAACGCCGACCGACATCTACTTGAGTACCGCCGACTTGCAACCGAAGCAGACCGAAACGGTCAAGATGGGTATCAACCTGGATTCCCGCCAGGCCGTTCCGACGGTGCCTTTCACGAGTACGGCCGCGGCGCCGCTTCCCGACCCCCTGTCGTATAACTCGTCGACTTCGGTTTCGATCTTCGATTCACTCGGTAACTCCCACATCTACACGATGTACTTCGTGAAAACCGGTGGTGGCACTTGGGATATGCATACCTCGGTGGATGGCGGTGTTGCCTCCGCTGCGACCCCGCTGGCCTTTGATTCGTCCGGCACCTTGACGACGCCGATGCCACTGCCGATGACGGCGACGATCGCTGCGTCGTTCGGCGCCGTGTCGCCGATTCCATTCCAGCTCGATTTCACCGGTACCACGCAGTACGGCAGCGCCTTCGGTATCAACCGACAGTTGCAGGACGGTTTCGCTTCAGGCCGCCTGTCCGGCATCACGATCGCGCAGGACGGGACACTGCAGGGCCGTTACAGCAACGGCCAGTCGAAGGTTCTCGGCCAGACCGTGCTGGCGAGCTTCGCTAACCCCAATGGCTTGCTCTCGCTTGGCCAGAACCTGTGGGCGGAGTCGCCTGAATCGGGTCAGCCGCTGGTTGGTAGCCCCGGCTCCGGTAGCCTTGGCTTGGTGCAGGCGGGCGCGGTGGAGGAGTCGAACGTCGATCTGACCGCTGCACTGGTTGATCTGATTACCCAGCAGCGCAGTTACCAAGCGAATTCGCAGTCGATCAAGACGCAGGATCAGATTCTGCAGACCTTGGTCAACCTGCGGTAAGGGTCGGCTGAGGGGGGGTTGTGACCCGCACGTAGCCAAAGCAGTCAAGCCAACGGAAACGGAAACCACAAATGGACCGTGCGATCTATATAGCGATGACCGGCGCCAAGAGCACTTTGCTGCAACAGGCATCGGTTGGGCACAACCTCTCCAACGCCACCACCGACGGCTTTCGGTCGGAACTGCATCGTCTGCGGGCCGTGCCGGTGCAGACGCAGGCCTTGCCGTCGCGCGCCTTTGTTGTCGACGCGAGTGTGGCCAACGACTTCACCCCTGGCGCATTGCAATCGACCGGCCGCGCGCTGGACGTTGCGATCAATGGCAAGGGCTGGTTTGCGGTGCAAACGCCGGACGGCGGAGAGGCCTATACCCGCGCTGGCCGATTCGAAGTGAGCGCCAACGGCGAGTTGGTCAACGAGCGTGGCCTGCAAGTGCTCGGCGAGGGCGGTCCGATCGCGTTGCCGCCCGATAACAGCTACGAAATTGCCGGTGACGGCACGATCAGTGCGATTCCGCGCAGCGGGAGCCGTAACAACGCCGAGGTGGTAGGGCGCCTGAAGCTGGTGAATCCGGAAGAGACGCAGATCCAGCGTGGTGACGATGGCTACTTCCGCCTTGCCAGTGGGCAGCCGGCAGATGCCGACCCTGCGGTGAAGGTTGCCGGCGGTTACGTCGAGTCGAGCAACGTGAACATCGTTGAGCAAATGGTTCAGATGATTTCGCTTGCACGCCAGTTCGAAACCCAGACCCGCATGATGACCGCGATCGATACCAACGCGAAGGCTGCGGATCAGGTGCTGTCGATCACCTGACCGGGGCGATGAATTGAAGCCGGCTTTGCCCGCTTATCCGGGCTAGGTCGCTTGATGCGGGCACTGACAATGGTGTCACGCGTGTAGAAGGAGAAACGCTATGGTTCCCGCACTTTGGGTGGCCCGTACCGGCCTCGACGCCCAGCAAACACAGCTGGACGTCATTTCGAACAACCTCGCGAACGTCAGCACCAACGGCTACAAGCGCGCTCGTGCGGTGTTCGAGGATCTCCTCTACCAGACCTTGCGCCAGCCTGGGGCTCAGTCTTCGCAGCAGACACAGATTCCGTCCGGCTTGCAGTTGGGTACCGGTGTTCGCCCGGTCGCCACGGTCAAGAACCATAGCCAGGGCAACCTTCAGCAGACCGGCAATCCCTTGGACGTCGCAATTCAGGGTGAGGGCTATTTTCAGATCCTCCTGCCTGACGGTACGCTCGGTTACACGCGCGACGGTTCCTTCCAGAAGGACAGCACAGGTCAGATGGTCACGTCGAGCGGTTATCCGCTCGATCCGTCGATCACGATCCCGCCGAATGCCCAGTCCGTGACGGTTGGCAAGGACGGCGTCGTCAGCGTCACGACGCCCGGTTCTGCAGCGCCGACGCAGATCGGCACGATTCAGGTCGCGACGTTCATAAACCCGGCTGGCTTGCAGTCGGTTGGCGAAAACCTGTTCCTCGAAACCGCGTCGAGCGGCACGCCAACGCCGACGACGCCCGGTACGAATGGTGCGGGGGTGCTGAATCAGAACTACGTTGAAACCTCCAACGTGAACGTGGCGGAAGAGCTTGTCGGGCTGATCCAGACCCAGCGTGCCTATGAATTTAACTCCAAGGTTGTAAGTACCGCAGACGCGATGCTGGGCCGCCTCGCGCAAATCTGAAGGGGGACAATCATGTGTCGGCTCGCCCAACTGAGCATGCTGATGTCGGCCGCATTGCTGGCAGCTTGTGTGACGCCGCCGATGACCAACGTGCAGCAGCCGATGACGACGCGGGCGCAACCTCGGCCGGTGAGCGAACCGATTGCGGGTTCGCTGTTCAGCACCAATGCCGCGCAGCGCGGCATGTTCGAAGATCGCCGCGCACGCTTCGTTGGCGACACGTTGACGATCAATTTGGTCGAAAAGACTGCCGCAACAAAAAACGCCAACAGCAGCGCGAGCCGCGATTCAAAAATCAGCGCGAGCATTCCGACTATGACCAATGTGCCGCTCAAGTACCTGCAGGGGCTCGATCTGGCAGCAAGTACCGGTAACACCTTCTCGGGCAAGGGCGCGTCGTCGGCCAACAACAACTTCACAGGCACGATTACTGTTACGGTGATCGATGTGTACCCGAACGGCAATCTGCTGGTTTCGGGTGAGAAACGTGTTGCGATCAACCAGGGCGACGAATTCATCCGCTTCTCCGGGGTCGTGAATCCGATCCATGTTACGGCCGCCAATGCGGTGAATTCCACGCAGGTGGCCGATGCCCGCATCGAATACAAGGGCAGCGGCTATATTGACGACGCGCAGCAGATGGGCTGGCTGACGCGCTTCTTCCAGCTCATCTCGCCGTTCTGATTGTCGGCGCAGCCCCGGGAAGCGGAACGCTGAGGAAACGACATGCGCAGATGGATTCGGGGATTGCTCACCGTGGCGCTGCTGCTTGGCAGCGTGGCGGTCAGTGCGGAGCGCATCAAGGACATCGCCAACTTCGCAGGCGTACGTAGCAACCCGCTGGTTGGCTACGGCCTGGTCGTCGGTTTGGACGGTAGCGGCGACCAGACAACGCAGACCCCGTTCACCGTGCAAAGCATCGTGAATATGCTGTCGAGTATGGGCATCGCCTTGCCGCCGGGCGTGAGCCTGCAACTGAAGAACGTCGCCGCAGTGATGGTGACTGCCACGCTGCCGCCCTTCGCCCAGCCGGGCCAGGCGATTGACGTGACAGTATCGTCTCTTGGCAATGCGAAGAGTCTCAAGGGCGGCAACTGCTGATGACGCCGCTGAAGGGCGCGGATGGCA
Source organism: Pseudomonadota bacterium (assembly GCA_021803785.1). Lineage (GTDB taxonomy): Bacteria > Pseudomonadota > Gammaproteobacteria > Burkholderiales > Rhodocyclaceae > Niveibacterium. The sequence continues at coordinate 3,964 of JAJZLD010000140.1, forward strand.
ATGTGTACGCGCTGGCGCAAGGCAACCTTGTGATCAGCGGTGCGAGCGGGGGTGGTGGTGGCTCGAAGGTCACTGTCAATCATCTATCTGCGGGCCGTATTCCCGGGGGCGCGACCGTGGAGCGAGCAGTACCGATGCCCGTCGGGGCTGAGAATACGGTGTCGGTGGAGCTCAAGGATGCCGATTTCGGCACTGCGCAGAAAGTGGCCGATGCGATCAACAGTAACCTTGGCAGCGGCTTGGCGGCTGCGCTGGATGGTCGCCGGATCCAGGTGAAGGCACCCGCGGAACCGGATCGCCGCGTCGCTTTCCTCGGCATGATCGAGAACCTCGACGTGACGCCAGAGCAAGGCATGGCGCGGGTCGTCGTAAATTCGCGTACCGGCTCGGTGGTGATGAACCGCGCGGTTCAGTTGCAAGATTGCGCCGTCGCGCACGGCAACCTGACGGTGACTGTGACGGCCGACAACCAGGTCAGCCAACCCGGCGCATTCTCGAATGGGCAAACGCGCAACGTGCAGAATGCGCAGGTCGACATTAAGCAGGAGCCCGGCAATCTAATCCGCGTGAGGGCCGGCGCCAATCTGGCCGACGTGGTGAAAGCGATCAATGCGGTGGGCGCCAATCCGCTGGACATGATTGCGATCCTGCAGGCAATGAAGGCCGCGGGCGCCCTGCGTGCCGAGCTGGAAGTGATCTGACGACGGCGACCATGACTGCTTCCGTCCAGGATTCGATCTTCGATACACGTCGGCTGGCTGATCTCAAGCGGCTGTCGAGCGAACGTTCGCCGGAATCGATCAAGGCGGTGGCGCAGCAGTTTGAAGCGCTGTTCGTGCAGATGATCATGAAGCAGATGCGCGAGAGCACCACGTTTGGTGGGCCGAGTTTCGACGGTGAGACTGCTCAGTTCTACCGTGGCATGGCCGACCAGCAGCTCGCACTTAACCTCTCCAAGGGCAGGGGTATCGGTCTGGCGCGCGCGATCGAGCGCCAGATGGGCGCCAACATGGGTATCGATACCGGCTTGTCGAACGACATCCCGGCACCGCCGGCACGTGCGGTGTTGCCAGGGGCGGTGGCGGCAAAGTCTGCCGTCATGCCGGCGAACGGGCAGAATTCGCCGGCGGCGAACACCGCTGGGAATGCTTCGAGCAGTTTCGTCGACAAGATCTGGTCGCACGCACAGGCTGCTGCCAAGGCGCTTGGCGTCCCGGCGCATTTTGTGGTTGGGCATGCGGCGCTGGAAACAGGCTGGGGCAAGGGAGAGATCGTGCGGGCCAACGGCGCGCCGTCCTACAACCTGTTCAACATCAAAGCCGGTGCGGACTGGAAGGGCGACACCGTAGAGGCTTCAACGATCGAATACATGGGCGGCGTGCCGATTCGCCGCACCGAGCGATTCCGCGCTTATGCCTCATACGATGAGGCGTTCCGCGACTATGCGCGTTTGCTCACGGCCAATCCGCGCTACGCGCAGGCCTGCGGCCAGGCAGACGCAGCGGGCTTTGCTCGGGCGCTGAGCCGTGGCGGCTACGCGACCGACCCGATGTACGCCGACAAGCTCACCCGTATTATCGGCGGCAATACGCTGCGCACTGCACTGTCCTCTGCCAGTCTTTGAGGCGCCTCCCGACTGACGCTTGCGCGACCGTTTGCGGCCGAGCGGCTGCATGGTCGGTGCTTTGCAATAGCACGGGCAAACCCAACTATTTCAAGGTGTTTGCAAAGCAGGCAAAGGAATTGCTTAGAAGTGCCGTAAAGGGCATTACGAGGCAATCGTCATGGGCAATAGCGTACTCAACATCGGTATCTCAGGCATCAACGCTGCGCAGGCGGGTCTGGTCACGACCGGGCACAACATTTCGAACGCCTCCACTGCCGGGTATAGCCGCCAGCAGATCGTCCAGAGCACCAACGAGCCGGTGTTTTCGGGCGCCGGCTATTTTGGCCAAGGCACGAATGTCCAGACGATCAAGCGTAGCTACAACAGCTATCTTGAACAGCAGGTGCTGACGGCCAATTCGCGCTATCAGGAGTTGAACACCTACTACGAGCAGGTCAAGCAGATCGACGACCTGTTCGGTGACCCGAGCGCGGGTTTGTCGCCGGCCATTCAAGATTTCTTCAAGGGCGTGCAGAGCGTGGCGGCAAACGCGACCAGTATCCCTTCACGCCAGTCGATGCTGTCGCAATCCGAGGCGTTGGTTGCGCGCTTCCACTCGCTCAATACGCGCATCGACGAGTTGCGCGGCCTGGTTGCCAACGAGATCAGTGGCGCCGTTACCGAGATCAATAGCCTTGCAACTCAGATCGGAGAGCTGAATCAACGCATCATCTACGCGTCGAATATCGGTGCTGGCCAACCGCCGAACGATCTGCTCGACGAGCGTGCCCAGTTGGTGTCGCAGCTCAACGATCAGGTACGCGTAACGACGATGTCGAACGAAGACGGCTCGATCAACGTTTTCGTCGGGAACGGTCAGCCTCTGGTAGTGCGTGCCGATGTCGCGACGCTGACAGCTCAACCTTCACATGCCGACCTGTCGCGCATTGTCGTTGCGATTCAGTTGCCGACCGGCGGTGGGCAGGAATTGCCGGATGCGGCATTTTCTGGCGGCAAACTTTCCGGTTTGCTCAACTTCCGTAGCGAATCGCTGGACTCGGTGCAGAATGGTCTCGGGCGTCTAGCCCTCGGCATCACCCAGACATTCAATGCGCAGCATCGCCTTGGACAGGATCTCGACGGCGCACTGGGTGGCGACTATTTCCAGCCGCTGGCCGGTCGCACGATCTATCCGAATAGCCCGTCGAACACCGGTACGGCGCAGATTAACGTGCCGATCACGAATGTGTCCGACCTCACGACCAGTGACTATTCGCTGACCTATACGGCGGCGAATACCTTCCAGTTGGTTCGGCGCTCCGATTCGCAGGTGTGGACAGCCTCCGGTGCCACACCCGCAGCCGCGCTGGCTGCGGTGCTTGCGGCTGCGCCATCACAAGGTTTTTCGATGACCTTGAGCGGTGCGCCCGCTGTAGGCGATAGCTTCACGATTCAGCCGACCCGTGCAGCAGCCGATCAGTTTGCGGTGGCGATCAAGGATCCGCGCCTGATCGCCGCCGCCGCGCCGATCCGCACCCTGGCGACCAATGCCAATACCGGTACCGCTAGCATTACGCAGGGTGTGGTGAGCGATGTCACCAATCTCGCGCCGCCGCCCGCGCTGAGCTTGCCGCTAACCTTCACCTACAACGCGGGCAACCTTTCGGGTTTTCCGGCGGGTTTCCCGATCACGGTTACCCAGCCCAACGGCACCAGCACGAGCTACCCGGCGGGTGGGCCGGTTCCGTATTCGGATGGGGCCAAGATCGCGTTCGGCGGCGTGTCCTTCACGATTTCCGGCACACCGAAGAACGGCGATAGCTTCACCATGGAACGCAACCCCGGTGGGGTGTCGGATAGCCGTAATGCGGTCTTGTTGGGCCAGCTTCAGCAGGTGAAGACGCTGATCGGCAGTTCAGCGAGCTACGAATCTGCCTATGCGCAGCTGGTTGCTGAGGTCGGTTCGCGCACGCGTGAAGTACAGGTGACTTCGGCGTCGCAGAAGGTGGTTGCTGAGCGCGCCAAGGATGCTCGGCAGGCACTGGTGGGTGTGAGCCTCGATGAGGAGGCGGCCAATCTGATCCGCTACCAGCAGGCGTATCAGGCGGCAGGCAAAGTCATGCAGGTCGCCAGCACGCTGTTTAACGAGATTCTGGCGATCGGCCGTGGATGATTGACTGGAGCTAAGCCATGCGTATTTCAACCGGAATGATTTTTGAGAGTGGAACGATCCAGTTCCAGAATCGCGCCGGCGATTTGCTGAAACTCCAGCAACAGATCTCCACCGGGCGGCGCGTCGTAGCGCCGTCGGATGATCCGATTGCTGCGTCGTCGGCGTTGATCGTGCAGCAGGCCAAAGGCGTCAACGAGCAGTGGGCAACCAACCGCGGCTTGGCGAAGGATTCGCTGCAGATCGTTGAGAGCAAGCTCTCAGGCGTCACCGATCTGATCTCCTACCTCAAGGAGAAGACCATCCAGGCCGGCAATGCTGCACTGAGCCCTGCAGATCGCAAGGCGATTGCGGTTGACGTACGGGCGCGGTTTGATGCGTTGGTCGGTCTTGCCAACAGCAATGATCCGCAAGGCGGCTACCTCTTCGCAGGCTTTCAGACGGATACGCAACCCTTTGTTGGCAACATTGCCAGCGGCGTCATCTACGTGGGCGACCAGGGGTCGCGGGCGCTCCAGATTAGCGATTCACGTGTGATCCCGGTTAGCAATTCGGGCAACGAGGTGTTCATGG
>JAJZLD010000141.1 GCA_021803785.1 Pseudomonadota bacterium
TTCTTGTCGCCGGAGAATTGAGCGTTGCTCTCGGTGTGGAACTGCAGTTCCATGCCAAAGCCACCCCAGCTATTGCCGTAACGCAGCGCGTTGCCACGGAGATCCGCCACTTGGTAGTAGGCGCGCTGATTGCCCCACACCGGGTCGACCGTCGTCAAGTCATACAGCAGGCGCATCGGGTTCATGATGTTACCGACCTGCAGACGGCCGTAAGGCGTGACCAGCGTGCCGTAGACTTCGTCGTTACACATCACGCCCTTGTTGTCGCCATTCACGTCGCCATAGGACGAGAAGCCGCCGTGATTGTTGTTGGCATAGTTGTCTTGGCCCGCAAAGTACGCATCCCAGTCGTGCTTGACCGGCAACGCCTGCTGACGCCATGCAGCGTTGGCACCGCTCACCGTGGTGGCAACGGTGTTGCAGTTGAAGCCGATGTTGTAGCCGTTCTTCAGATCCTTGGTGCCGGACAGGAACAGTGCGAACAAACCGTCAACGCTGGTCGCGGTGTCGTCATAGCCCTTGTTCCAGTCGCCCGACCGGCTAAGGGTGCCGACGCGCGCCTGTGCGTCACCGCTGACCGAAATGTCAGCATGTGCGCTGGTCGCGGCCAAACCGGCCAGAGCCAGTGCAACGGCGCAGACGATCTGACGGCGGCCGGTCGTAAGAGTGGTCCTCATTATTGCTCTCCTCACTTTTTGTAAATGCCCCGCTGGGGGCGTTCAGGTGCCAAGCGCGCGTGGCTTGTGCGAACTACATTGCGAATGCGCTTTCACGACCGCATCCGCACTAAGAACCTGTAAATCATTGAATTCCAAGCCGCTAACACGCCGCGGCGTCTCGCGGGTTTCGCTGCAGATGACAGCGCTTTCATTCTTCAACCAAAAAAAGGAACCGAAAACGCGCGCTGCATCGCCCACTCGCCCAGAGAAAGGCGGGCAGACCTCCGGTGACGGGAGGTCTGCCGCTAAATAGCCACAGGAGTGGCAGGAGGTGGGCTGTTCGGTGGGCCGCGCCGGCTGGCCGGGCAACGCCACATCAATGCGGTGCGTGATCGGACTCATCGCTTTACTGGCGCGTCAGGCTGCGGCCATCGGCCGCAAACAGGTGGAAGCTGCCGATGCGCGGCATCAGCCCGATGCGGGCGCCGGCCTTCACCTCGGCCGGGTAGTCCGCGGCCTTCAGCGTGAGCGACTGACGCGACACGACATCGGTTGCATACACGATCGTCGCGTCACCCAGATGCTCGACCAGATCGACCGTGGCCGGGAGCCCAAGACCTTCGTTGACCACCAGCAGATCCTCGGGACGAACGCCGAGTTGCAGTGGGTCACCGTTGCTCGGCGCGGCCATGCCGGCGAGCGGCACGCTGCGAACGACATCACCGAAGTGCAGATCGAGCGCGTCACCGCGCAGAACGCCGGCACGGCATTCGATGAAGTTCATCTGCGGGCTGCCGAGGAAGGCGCCGACGAACTGGTTCACCGGCCGGCTGTACAGATCGAGCGGACGACCGACCTGCTCCACCTTGCCGCCATTGAAGACCGCGATACGGTCGCCGAGCGTCATCGCTTCGACCTGATCGTGGGTCACGTAGATCATCGTGGTCTTCAGTTCGGCATGCAGCTTCGCAAGTTCGATCCGCATCTGCACGCGCAGCGCTGCGTCGAGGTTGGAAAGCGGCTCATCGAACAGGAAGACTTTCGGCTTGCGCACGATCGAGCGACCGATCGCGACACGCTGACGCTGGCCGCCCGACAAGGCCTTGGGCCTGCGGTCGAGCAAGTGCGAGATCTGCAGGATCTCGGCCGCGCGGCCGACGGCGGCTTTCACTTCTTCCTTCGGCTTGCCGGCGAGCTTGAGCGCGAAGCCCATGTTCTCGCCAACCGTCATGTGCGGGTACAGCGCATAGCTCTGGAACACCATCGCGACGCCGCGCTGGGAGGGCTGGATATCGTTGGCGCGCACGCCGTCGATCATCAGGTCACCGTCGGTGATGTCCTCGAGGCCGGCAATCATGCGCAGCATCGTGGACTTGCCGCAGCCGGACGGCCCGACGAAAACCATGAACTCGCCGTCATGCACATCGAGGCTGAGTCGCTTGACGATCTCCGGCCCCTCGCTGTCATAACGCTTGCTGATCTTTCGAAGAGAAACACTCGACATTTTTCTATCCCTGCGTCGTCGCGCCGTTTCGTTGCGCGGTGATGTAAGCGGCGTACCAGCGCGCGCTGTCCTTGAGTACGCGACGCTGGGTCGCGTAATCCACATAAATCAGACCGAAGCGTTTGGCGTAGCCCGAGTCCCATTCAAAGTTGTCGAGCAGGCTCCAGTGGAAGTAGCCACGCACATCCGCGCCCAGCGCAATCGCCGCGCGCAGGGCTTCGAGATGGCGGGCGAGAAAATCGACCCGACCGCTGTCGTGCACCGCATCACCTTCGAGAACGTCGGCACATGCACAGCCGTTCTCGGTGATGTAGATCGGCGGCGGGCAGTAGTCGCGGGCAATCCGCACCAGATGCTCGGTGAGACCTTGCGGGTAGATCTCCCAACCCATGTCGGTCACGCCCAGTTCGCTCGGCGTGCGCTCGCCGGGCGCAGCGCCAGCCCAGATGCGGGTGTAGTAATTGATGCCAAGAAAGTCCATCGGCGCGCCGATCAGGGCCATGTCGCCTGGCTGCACATCCGGCGCATCAGCGCCCAGGTGAGCGAGCAGATCGGCCGGGTAGGCGCCGCGGAACAGCGGATCCATGAAGAGGCGATTCATCATCGCATCAGCCAGGCGCGCAGCAGCGCGGGCGTCGTTGGTCGCGGCCGCCGGATACGCCGGCGACTGGTTGAGCACGATGCCCAGCGCAGCACTTGCGCCGACGGCACGCATCGCGCGCATCGCCAACCCATGCGACAGCAGCAAGGTGTGCGCGACCTGATAAGCCGCCTTGCGGTCTTTCAAGCCCGGCGCAAAGCGCCCTTCTTCGTGACCGATCATCGCGGTGCAGAGCGGCTCGTTGTGCGTCGCGATCGTCTTTACGCGGTTGCCGAAGCGACGGGCGAACTCCGCCGCGTAGTCCGCGAATCGGGCCGCCGTATCGCGGTTGCGCCAGCCACCCTTGTCTTCCAGCGCTTGAGGCAGATCCCAGTGATACAGCGTCGCATGCGCGCCGATGCCCGCTTCTTCGAGCGCGTCGAGCAAACGCGCGTAGAAGTCCCATCCCTGCTCGTTCCAGGCACCTGCTCCGTCGGGCTGCACCCGCGGCCAGGCGATCGAGAAACGATAGGCGTCGATGTTCAGCTGCTGCATCAACGCGACATCTTCGCGATAGCGGTGGTAGTGGTCGCACGCCACAGCACCGGTGTCGCCACCCGCCACCTTACCCGCCTGACCTGCGAACACATCCCAGATCGAGAGGCCGCGCCCGCCTTCATTGGCGGCGCCTTCGATCTGGTATGCGCTCGTTGCGACACCCCACACGAAGTCAGCCGGAAACGGCTGCTTCGTGAGGGCTTCGCACAGAGGAGAGGCTGTCGGCTTCATGGTTCGCGGTTGGTCTGGCACGAGGGCCTCAGCCCTTGATGGCCCCCGAAGTGAGACCAGCAATCAAGCGACGCGACGAGATCACGAAGATCACCAGCAACGGCAGCACCGCAATCGCAGAACCGGCGGAGATCGCACCCCACGGCACTTGGCCGGTACCTTGCAGCGCACGCAGCGCAAGCGGCACGGTGAACATTTCCATGTCGCGGATCACGATCAGCGGGCCGGCGAAGTTGTTCCAGGAGCCGATGAAGGTAACCAGGCCCAGCGTGCCGAGCGCCGGTGTGATCAGCGGCAGCACGACGCGCCAGTAGATGCCGAACTCGCTGCAACCATCGATGCGCGCCGCTTCGGTCAGCTCCCGCGGAATCGCCGAGCTGATGTACTGGCGCATCATGAAGATACCGAAGGCGCCGCAAGCGCTCGGGATGATCAACGCCTTGGGCTGGTTCATCCAGCCGAGCCAGCTCATCACCAGAGCGGTCGGGATCATGCCGACGAAGGACGGCAGCATCACCGTGGCCATGATCACTGCGAACAAGCGCTCCTTGTACTTGAAGTGGTACATCGCAAACGCATAGCCGGCAAGCGAGCAGAAGAACAGGTTCAGCACGGTGACCGCAATCGCGATGTAGAAACTCCAGCCGAGGTTCTTCCAGAAGAACGGCAGCTTATCGAGCAGCAAATTGAGGTTGCCGACGAACGCGTCGCCGAACCACACCGGGGGCGGCACCGAGAGGATCTCGGTGTTGGTGTGCGTCGCGAAGACGAACATGAACCAGAACGGCGCAAGCATGATGATCGAGCCCGCGGCGACGATGAAATACGCGAACCAGCGGGTCGGGCTTACGCGCTTTGTGACGATAGCCATGGCCTCAATCCTTCTGCGAAAAGACCTTGTTGTTCACCACTGTCAGCAGTGCGATCAACATGAAGAGCACCCACGCAACGGCGCTGGCGGTGCCGAAGTCGCTGTCGACGAAGGCGGTGTTGTACATATGCATCGCGGCAGTCTTGCCGGCCTGATCCAGGCCACCCGTGCCACCGGTGATGATGAAAGGCTCCTCGAACAGTTGCAGGTTGCCGATGATGGTCATCGTCACCGCCAGGAACATCATTGGCTTGAGCAGCGGCAGCGTGATGTACCAGAACTGCTGCCGACGCGAGGCGCCGTCAATCGTTGCGGCCTCGTATAGATCGTTTGGAATCGTTTGCAGCGCGGAGAGGTAGAGCACCGTGTTCCAACCGACGTAACGCCAGAACACGACGAAGGCGATCATCGGCTTCGTGTATTGCGGTTGGCCCCAATCGATGTTGGACGTCGGGAACAGCCACGCAAGCGGATGGATGCCGGCGACTTCAAAGTTGCCGATGGACGTCAGCGCTAGGTTAACGATGCCGAAGTCACGCGAGAACAGCGAATTGAATACCAGCGCAATCGCAACGCTCGACGTGATGAACGGCAAAAAGTAGATGCCGACCACGGTGTTGCGGTATTTGGCCAGGTAAGTGTGCGCGAAGAACGCCAGAGGGATCGCGACCAGATGCTGCGGCAAACCCGAGGCGACGGCGAGCCAGAAGGTGTTGAAGAGCGACTTGTGGAACCACTCATCGCCCAGCACGAATTCGTAGTTTTCGATGCCGACCCAGACCATCCCACCGAGGCCGGTTGCCGCGTCCCAAGAGTGGAACGAGAGCCAGACAGAAAACAACAGCGGGAAGAGCCCGAAGCACAGGAACAGGATGAAGAACGGGCTGATGAACACATAGGGTGCCCATTCCCAAGGCTGCAGCCTGCGGCGGCTTTTCGCGGGCGCAGCAGCACCCGACCGAGAGGTAGACATCGGCGCTTCCATTGCGATACTCCGAAAGAAAAGGTGGCCGGGGTGACTCTCGGGAGAGGGGGGGGACTGAGAGGGACAAGCCCACCCCGGCCGGGGGAACTTAGCGTCGGCGGGCGCGTCGCTCGATCAACGCCTTGGCATCAGCCAGCGCCTTCGGAATGTCCTTATTCTGCTCGAGCACCTTCTCGAGCTCGGCATTCACGATTTCCTGTGCAATCGAGTCGTATTTGTCGACATCGATGGCCGGGATCTTCTCCGCCGCAACCTTCCACAACTGGCGAGCCTTCTGGCCGCCAAGGAATTCGATCGGCTGATCGATGAACGGATCGTTCTGCGCTTCGATCAGGGCAGGGAAGGCGTCCAGCTTGCGGAAAGCCTCGATCTGCATCTCCTTGTTGAGCGTGAGGAACTTGATGAACTCCCAGGCCTCCGGCTTATGCGCCGCCTTGGTCGGAATCGCATAGAACGAACCACCCCATGACGCGAACGCACCCGCCGGCAGCTGCGCAGCACGCCAAGCACCCTTGGTGTTCGGTGCAAGCCAGTTCTGCAGGTGGCCGGCGAGCCAGGCACCCATCATCTGCGTAGCGATCTGGCCGCGCTTGAAGCCCTCCGCCCACTCGTTACTCCAGGCGCTGATCTTGCCGTCGACGCCTGCGGTGTGCGCCGCCTTGGCCAACTCAAAGGCCTTCACAAAACGCGGCGAATCGACCACGCTCTTGCCAGCCTTGTCGAAGTACACGCCTTCGCCATCCTTCAGGCCGGAGCGGATGTAGATGTCCTTGATGTCCGCTGCGCTGGCAATCAAGTACGCACCGGTGGCGGCCTTGAGCTTTTTGCCGGACTCGATGTACGACTCCCAGCTCTTGGTCAGGTCGGCTTCGGTTACGCCCGCCTTGTCCATCAGATCCTTGCGATACAGCAGCGTGCCGGGGCCGATGTCGACCGGAATTGCAGCAAGACTGCCGTTGGGGCCGGTGGCCTGCGGCACGGTGAAGCGTGCGAACTTGTCCTTGTACTGCCACGCGTTGTACGGCGGCTTGCCCAAGTCTTCCAGACCGCCCGACTCGGCAAATTTGCCGATGAAACCCACTTCAACCGCCATCACATCCGGCAGGTTGGCGCCGGTCGCAAGCGAGGTAGTCATCGCCACATGGTGGTCGGCGTAAGCCAGGCTCACCAGCTTGATCTCAACATCCGGATGCAGCTTCTTGTAGCGCGGAATCGCCGCTTTCACCGCCGCATCAAGGGCGGGGAATGCCGCAACCGTGACGGTCGTCGCAGCGTTAGCCACCGATCCGCACAGTCCGGCCACAACGGCCGCCGCAATGACGCGGCGCTTGATCATTACACCCATGCTCATCTCCTCTGGATTTGGACGTCTTGAAAGGCTGTTTTATGTTTTGAAAGCGCTTTCAGTACGCTCTCAGTGTAGCGCCCGGGGGGTAAGCCGCGTCAACCCTCCCCGACGCAATGGCACAAGCCACGTCACCCGCCCCCCTTGATCTTGCTTTTCCGGTGGAGCAGGCCATGGCATACATCAGGCAACGGGCGGGCACGGTATCAGCGCGCAGCGGCGCGCCGCGCCAAGGCCACCAGCCCCGGCTCACCCACGCCCACACGCAACTCGGCAGGCAGCGGCTCGAGATACCAACGCACCGGGTAGCTGAGCGCTTCGCCCGGCGCGAGCTGCACATAGGGGCCGTGATTCTCCAGCTCGACATAGAGCGCGTCGTCGTGCCCCCAGATCTCGATTGCAGCCTGACCCGGCGCAAAGGACTCAAGTGGTGTGACCGGGAAAGTTTTGACGAATAGCAATCGCTGCCCCCTGCCTACATGCGCCAGCCAACCCTCACGCCCCAACTCGAAGAGCTTGCGCCCTTTCTCAAGCACCGCCGGCGCGAACGGGTACCAGCAGATGCCGCCCTGCTTGATGACGGGATGCAAGTCAGTCTGCGGCAGCCCTTCGGCGGCCTCGAACGGAAAGAAGCTCAGCCCCCCGTCGGTGCGGGTCACTTCCCACGGCGCCACGCGCACCGGCGTATCGCCTCGGTTCGTGATGCGGTAGTCCAGCTCGATCCGATCGGCGCTGGGCTCAGCGCGAATGCGCTTGGTGAATTGAAGGCCACTCGGGTCGACGCCGCTTTCAAGTACCAGCGTGTCGCCCTCGCGGCTGGCGCGGTAGGGCTGCGTATCGAGCACCGGGCGCGGCGGCCAGTTCCAGGTGCACTGCGGGGAATCCCACAGCGTGGAACCATAGTTATCGGGGTGAACCGAGGCCGGGGTCAGGATCTCTTCACCGTTGCGCGAGAAAGAAACGATCCGCCCGCCCTTGGCAACATCGACACCCAGGGCAAGGTCGCCGGCCACAAGCCATTGCAGCCCCTGCAACTGGGCGCCATGCAGCGAAATGGAGGGGGAGGTAACAGACATCTCTGTATGACCAAAGTTATCAGTGGAACTTAGGACGGCGAAGCCCGGCAAACGAGACAGCGAACAGACGCAAGCCCACCCGTCCATCCTGGATCGAAGCCTGGCCAGCCTCTGGCCTGCAAAGGCTGGAGCACACCCAAGCGGCGTACCGCCAAATGAAACCGCTTTCACATTTAAGCATCGATCTCCAGAGGCGTCACCCAAGCGCACGCAGGAAATCCAGAGAGATTCCGCTGCCTCTTGGCTGCAAGCCTTGCAGCCACTAAGTCAGCATATAAAACGACTTCGTGCACTTTCAGCAAGACGGATCATTTCTTGTGCAGTTAGACTTGCGTCGGATGTAAGCGCTTTCATTTTGGTTTGCTTACCGCGCTGGCGGCCAGTCTTGCAAAGGCAGTCCGTTCGGCGCTCCCCATACACCTTCGAAAATTCCGAGCACACATGAGTACCTCAAGCGGCAGTTTTGTCACCCTGGACGGTCGGCGTTACTACGAGA
>JAJZLD010000142.1 GCA_021803785.1 Pseudomonadota bacterium
ACCGAATTACCGCGTACTACGCCAGCCGCTCATCAGCGAAATTGAAAGCGCAGTCATCGCCAGCGTGGCACCAGCGGAAAGCTTGAAGATCTCCTTGATCACGACATCCTCCTTAATGGACTTGGGTTCGCAGCACATTGATCGGGGCCCGGTTTCTTTCTTTGGGTTCAGGCCTTCGCAAAGCCTAATGAAAGCGCTTTCATATTACAAGACGGTCACCTCAAAAAGCAGGATGAGTCAGGCACCCTGCAGGATCAGGCGGATTTCAGTACTTTGTCGCACCCACCCGCACACGTGCCGGCGGGCGCGAGATCGATCAGAGGTTCTTCAGGGCCTCGGCACGCTTGGCTTCGTACTCGGCTTCGGTGATCAGCCCTTGGTCGCGCAGGCGCTTGAGCAGCACGAGGCGGCTTTCCTGCTGACTGAAGTGGCGCTGCACAGCGGGGTCCAACACCGGCGAGGCGACGGGCTGTGCTGCCGGCGCGGCGACCGGCGCCACGACGGCAGGGGCTGCCGATGCGGCTGGTGCTGCCGACGCGGCTGGTGCTGCCGGCGCAGCCGGTGCGGCCGCATCCAGTTGGAAAGCGATCCAGTCGTTGCGAACCAGGCGCACGCCGCGCTGGCCGGAATCGACGATCTTCACCCGATCCGCACTCTTTGCGCGCGTGCCCGGTTCAAGCGCGCGGATCGGGCGGTTGCCAGGCCGCAGACCAATCAGCGCATCGGACAACTGCACCCCGACGATCAGTTGCAACGCCCCATCGGCATAAAAGACCCTGCCGGTGTTCGTCAGCTTCGCACCATAGGCACCCAACTCCTTGTGGCGGCTGGTACTGACAAACACCAGATCCTGATCCGGGCCGGCCTTCGTGAGACTACCGGCAATCGCGCGGGCCAGGCGCGACACTTCGGCCTGCTCGAACAGGGCTACGGTGTCCTTGCCGAGGATCACCTGCACGCTGCTCAGCGCACGTGTCACCGCATCGTCGGAGAGCTGCACCGGGTGCTGATTCGGCGCACCCTTTTCTGCGCCGCTGCGCTGCTGCAGTTCGATGTAGTCCCACGGACTCAGATTCAGCCGATCGGTCGGATTCGCGACCCACACGGTGATGCGGCTTTCGCTGTCGCTGAACAGATCGGTGAGGCCGTCAAGCGGGCTGGCATGCGCCGCCGGCGCACCGGCGAAGGCTGCAGCGGTCGCGAGCGCCACGCAGAGCCGGCGGGCGGAAAAGTTCGATCTGTTCATGCTTGCCTCCTGATTCGAACCGGTCGGCGCGCCCTCGCGCTGCACCGGCTTGCGTTGTTGTTTTGCTTAACCGGCGGCGTCTCTGGCCTCGCGGCCAAGCACCACCGTCAATCGTTCAATTGCGCCGTCGCGCAGAGCCTGCGCATGCGGCGCTGGCAGCTGACGGCCGCTGATCGTATGCCGCACGCCATCGTTGTAGTGAACTCGATAGCCCTGCACCTGCACACCGTCCGGGCCCCAGGTGTGGCGACGCAGCGGGTTCTCCAACACCAGCAGGCAATCGCCCAGGATGCTGAACGCCAGCGAACCGGCCGGCAGTGTCGCTTCGCGTGCGACCTCCTTGCCGCTCGACCCGGGCGTAACGATACCGCTAACGCTGGTTCGCCGCACATACCGAGCATCGGTCGTAAACAATTCACCCGGCAACGCCGGGCGTGCCTCGAACACCAGCGCCCCCTCGTCGCCCAGCCGAAAAGGCCGTTCGCCCAGGATCGCCAGCAGCAGCATGTTGTAGAACTCACTGGTGCTGCCTGACAAACGCGCCGAGAAGCCATTGCCGTGCAAGGACGCATCGGGATTGGCGCTGGTGACGATGAAGGAGACGTTCTCGAAGATCGAGCGGCCGTACTGAGCGGGGTCGCGCCACGGCACCAGACCGCTGTGCGCTGCCTGCCAGAAACTGTCGTAGAGCCCCGCACGCAGCAGCTCGAGCAGGTACTTGTAGGCCATGTGCAGGAAGATCGACTCGTTCTCCAGCCAGCCCGGCGTAAAGGCCTGCAGGCGGCCGATCTCGAGCGGCATCTGCTGTGTCGACCCGCTGACCTTGTACATGCCCAGCGGTGCGTCGTAGAGCTCCGATTCGCGCACCCCCGCGGCAATCCGCGCGGCGGCCGCAGTGTCTTGCGCAAGCCGCAGCGCGTGCACGCTGCCTTCGATGAACGGCGCCACCGGCTTCGCCTCGAAGCGGATCGCGCGACATGTCTGCATCGGTTTGCCGTGCAACTCTCGCGTCATGTTAAGCGGCGCATATTCAACCAGGTCGAACATCCAGTAGGTGGTATAGATGCCGAGCTTGTCGTCGAACGCACATGCAATGCCGGCGGCCAACAGCTCGGCGGACTGGGCAAGCCAGTCGCGCAGATCGGCCAGTGGCCAGCGGCGCTCGCGACCGCAGAGATCCTCCAGCAGCAGCGAACGATAGGCTTCGCGCGCATCGGCGGCCTGCGACCAGTATTCGAACGCGCTGATGCTGCCGCCAAGGCGCAGCGAGACAAGATGGCGGATCTCGTCGAGCAGCGTGGCGGCCTCTTCCGGCAGCGTCACGCTCGCGCCGTACAGCCCGTAGTCGTCGCACCAGCGCAGGATGAGCCGCAGCAGGCGCAACAGCTCCTGGCTCTCGTTGATCGACGAGCCGAACAGACCGGGCAGGCCGTTGATCGAGTCATTCCAGTTCGGCTTGTCGGCCTCCATCTCGATCCCCATGCCGGCAGGGTCGAGGGTTGCAAGCTTCACCGTGGCAAGCAGAACGAGCTTGGAGAGCAGGCTGGAACGGTAGATCGCGCCATCGCGGGTGCGCACCTTGTCCGCCTCGCTGCTGCGCATGGCAATCCGTGCCGCCTTGCCTTCGTCGAGCTCCACCGCCTCGTACTGGCGTGGGCCGTTCGCTGTCAGCACATACTTCTGCGCGCGCGGCAGCACCCGCACCGCATTGTCGAAGTAGCTGAAACGGCGCTCGGCCGTCAGCAGCGTCGCCATGCGATCCGGGAACAGGCCTTCGAAACTCTCGATCAGGTCGAGGTTGTAGAACCAGTGGTCGGTCCAGAAGCCTTCGCCGTGCTCGGCGTCTTCGAGCTTGCGGCTCGCCAGCACCAGCGCGGAAACCAGCTCGAACAGCGTTCCGCGCAGCGTCGCCTGATGTTCCGCGGCCCAGCGGATCACGGTATCCGGAATCCACGGTTTGGCCAGCGCACCGAGCAGGCTGTCGTGCAGCGCCGGCGGTACCAGGCGGTCGAGCGCCGGCTGTGCGGCCGCCACGTCGAGCTGGTAGCGCAGCCCCTTCACCACTTGCGGGTTGTAGCCGTCGAGCTGAATCAGGTTGACGAAGTACTCGATGTTCGCGGCGCCGACATCCGGGTTGAACCACACATCATTGCGGCGGTTCTGGTTCACATCGCGGTAAGCGCCGTTCCCCTGCGAGAAGTAGGTCGGCGCGAGGCGGAACTGGTTGTAGTCGCGCTCGGTGTCACCGTGGCGGCGCGAAAACAGGTACAGCACATCCCGCCGTTCGGCGTTGCCGATCGAGAGCGGGTAGCCGCCACGCAAGAGGTTGTCGAGGAAGTTCTGGCCGGCATAGGCGTTGAGCCGCGCATCCTCGGTAACGAGAAAGCAGCGGTCCATCAACGCGCGAACCAGTTGCTCGTTCTCCTCCGCCTTGGCGGCGAAGAAGCCGGGTGTGGCGTACTGCGGCAGGCGCGCGTTCCATTCTGCCAGGCTATCCACCTTCGCGAACAGCGCATGCAAGGTGACCGATTCACCCGCCGCGAGGCTGACGAGACCATGCGCCAGCGCGCTTGGCGTGCGGTTGCCGGATTGCTGTTCGGCGCGCCAGCGGTACTGGCCGCCAACAAACTGCTCCGGGAAATCGAAATCGGTGACACGCCCGAACACTTCCTGCGGATCGATCACCGGGTCGAGCAGGCGGGTTTCGCCGCCCTGCGTGAGCGTCGCGAAGAAGGCATGACCCTTGTGGATCGGCTTCACCTCGGCGGTGTCGGCGAAGGTCACCTTCAGCCGTGCGTAGGGCGCGCGCTGGTCGAGGTTGTCGACGGTGTACCACGCCTCGATCGTGCGCGACATGTGCTTCATGGCCCAATCGTTGAGGCCATAGGGCATGAACTGCGGCAGGCCATCGACAAGCTGCAGCACAACCGGCTCGGTGGCCGTATTCGTGATCACCAACTCCCGCGCCAGGGCAGCGATCGGCTCGTTCGGAATCGTGAAATAGCGAAGCTGAAAACGCAGACCCAGCGCGGCATCCTGCTCTTCGAGGCGCAGATCCCAGGGGCTGATGCTCAGGTGACGCGACGGTTCGTTCGCGCGCGTAGCGAGGCTGTCACGGAAAGGCTCGGCATAGCCGCTGCGCTGACCGCGCGCCCAGTGAACGAAGGTTCGGAAGCCGGTGCTGCTCGTCAGGCGGTAGGCCTTGTTGGCCGGTTGGAACTCGACGATCGCGCCGTCCTTGTCCTGCACACCAAAGCTGCTGACGCCCTGCCCGCGGTTCACGTAGAACGCCCACAGCGGCACGCCCATCACACCGGCGATGCCAGGAAAGAAACTCGCGAAGGGTTTGGCGCGGTGATAGCCCTCGATACGGAAACGCTGCGGATCAGCCGGATCGACAAGGTAGACGGGTTCGGAGCTTGGATTCATCGTGACACCAGGAAGAGAGCGTTACCCCGAGCAGGCCGCGCTGCGCCGGACGCCGGGAAGTGATGGAGGGTTCGGTTCTCTCTTCGCTCAAAGGCGCTTTTCGCGGCAAAATCTTGCCTTGAATCGTTTAAAGAGAACAGAATATTGAAAGCGCTTTCAAGGCGCAAAAAAATCAACTCGCGCAGCACCGATGCCCGCAGTGCAACAGCGCGTCGCCCGCGCTTTGCGGCACATCGCCGCGTGATACCGACGAATTGGCACACTTGAGATGTCCGACAGGCGCGATACGCGGCTGATCTGATAGACAACCCCTGAACACAGCTCGCACCCCCCCGCACTTCATGACAATACCCCGCCCCCTCCCGTCCGAACTGCCCGAGAACATTACGCTTGAGATGGTGGCGCGAACCGCCGGCGTATCTCCGGCCACGGTATCGCGCATCCTCAACAGATCGGCGCGCGTCAGCGAGCGCAAGCGGGCCGCCGTCGAGGCGGCGATCAAGGCGCTCAACTACCGCCCGAACGCGCTCGCACGCGGGCTGGCTCAAGGGCGTACCAACAGCATTGGCGTGCTCACGCAGGACATTGCGTCGCCCTTCTACGGCGAAGCGCTGCGCGGGATCGAGAACGCTCTGAAGGACACCGGGGCGATACCGCTGATCGTCAGCGGGCACTGGCTGCTGCGTGACGAGGTGGAACGCCTCGAACACCTGCTCTCGCGCCGTGTCGATGGCCTGATCGTGCTGACCGGCAGCCTGCCGGACGAGATGCTGCTCCGCTACGCCACCGAAGTGCCGCTGGTGGTGACCGGACGCGACCTCGAAGGCCCCAACCTGATGAGTCTGCGTTTCGACGACTACCTCGGTGCTCGCATGGCCACACAACATCTGATCGATCTCGGCCACCAACGTATTGCGCACGTCGCTGGCCCGCTGGACCACTTCGATTCGATCGAACGCCTGCGCGGCTACCGCGAGGCGCTGGTCGACGCCGGCATCGAGCCAGACGACGACCTGGTGGTGCATACCGACTTCCATGAACCGGGCGGCCTGCTCGCGATCAACCAGTTGATCGCGGCGCGCAAGCCCTTCACAGCGGTGTTTGCGGCCAATGACCAATCGGCCTTCGGCGCGCGGCTTGCCTTGCACAGCCACGGAATCCGCGTGCCGGAAGATATTTCGGTGGTGGGCTTCGACGACCTGCCGGTCTCCAACTACGTCGTGCCGCCGCTGACGAGCGTCAAACAGCCCGCCTACGAGATGGGCGAGATCGCTGCGCGCGCGCTGGTCGGCATGATCCATGGCGAACCGGTGAAGGGGCATTTGCCGCAGCCCGAACTGATCGTCCGGGCCTCGTCGCGCCCGCTTCGCCGCTGAGGTCGCGCGCCGCAACACGATCAGCGACGCTGCGACGTACCCACAGCGATCCGCTTGCCGACAATGATCGCGCTGACTTCGTCGCGATAGGCGTAGGCGATGCGATCACCCTGGAGTTCGCCGATGCCGACCATGTCGGCCGAGATCGCCTCGTGATCCTCACGCGAGAATGGTGCCTGGTAGGTCGTAATCACCCCGAAGACCGGCGCCTTGAGTGATTCGAGCGCGCCGCGCACCGCGTTGCGCTCGGCACTCTGCACCTGCCGGCTCGCCGCTGCGAGCAGCAACATCGCGTCGTAGCCCTGCGCCGCCGCCGGTAGGGCTGCGATCGCTTCGGCACCGCCCTGGCGCTTGAGCGCGAGCAGGAATTCCTGCCGGCGTGAGTTGATCGGATCGGCTACGAGCGTGGTGGGCATACGTACCGCCTGGCCCGACTTGCCCGCGCCCTTCACAAAGGCTGCGCTCGCAAGGTCGCTGCCGCCAACGATGGGCACGTTCCAGCCCATCCGCGCACGGGTGCGCACAATCGCTGCGGTCTCAGCGGTCTGCCCCCACACAACCAAGGCATCCACCTGAGCCGCGCGGGCCTGGTTGAGCAGGCCGACCATGTCGGTCTGGCCACTCTGGAACTGGGCGACGAAAGGCGCCTGCATGCCGCCTTCGGCATCGCGAACCCAGGCGCGCAAATCGTCCGGCTTGCCGTTGAAGGGCGGCGCGTAGAGCCGCCGACGCAGGCGGTCGCGCAGCATGTCGCGCCCCGCGTTGCCATAGGGCGAAGACTCGACGAGGATGCCCAGGCGCTTGTAATGCTGGCGATCGATCGTCTCGCGCACGATCAGGTCAGCTTGGGCAAGATCGCTCGCGGCCACGCGGAAGATGTAGTTGAGTTTGTGCATCGGCGGCTCGAACAAGCGCGTCAGCGACGAGTCAGAGGCGCCGGCGATCAGCACCGGCACGCCGGCTTCCTGCAGGGGTTGCAGCGCCCGCATGGCGACCGCGCTGCTGGTGAATCCGATTACATAGTCGACACCGCCGCGCGCGGCGATTCGTTTGGCTTCGTCCTCGCCGCGATCCGGATCGTTCTGGTCGTCGACTTCGACGAGCACGATCTTGCGGTCCGCGAGGCCGCCCTTCCAGTTGAGTTCTTCGACGGCGAGGCGAACGCCTTGCCGCATGGACAGCCCGGCTTCGGCAGTCGGGCCGCTGAATGTTCCGACGACACCGATACGCACCGGGGCCGCAGTCTGTGCAACCGCGTGCGACGCAAGGCATGCCAGCCCCATTGCCAGCACAAGCGTGATGAGCCTGCTCATGGCCATCTCCTCCAAACGTGGTCTTTAGTCTGCGCCCACCTTATTTGACGGCGGGTCGTGGGGCACCCGGTGCGGACGGCATGTCGCCGCCCGCACGCGGGTCAGCACCCAGCAGCCACCCTGGGGGCGACTGTGGGGTACAGGGTCAAACCGATCAGAAGTGCATCAGCCAGCCAGCTTCGAACTTGGTGGCCCGGGTGTCGGCCTCGAAACCAGCGATATCCGGCGTCGAGTACTTCTTGTCGATGGTGTTCAACCGGATGTACGGCGTTGCGCCGACGCCAAGGTTGTACATGGCCCACAGGTCGATATTCACGCGCTCGGTCTTCAGAGCCTGGAACTTCTGCCCGTTGTAGCTGCCGTCCGTCATGATGGTGTAGTTGCCGCCCGGCGTTGCGATCTTGAACGTCTCGAAGCTCAAGTAGCCTTGCAGGCTCCAGGACGCGATGTCATACGTGGCCTTGAGCGTCAGGTCTGACTCTTCCATGTCGTGCTTGAAGCCGTGGAACTCGAAGTCCTTGGATTCCTTGTAACCGGTCAAATAGGTAGCCGCCAGGTTGACCGGACCAATGCGGGTCTTACCCGTCAGACCGTATGCCAGGTGGTTCACCTTGGGGTAGGCAATGTTGCCATCCCACGACTGGTAAACGCCTGCGGTGGGGTACTTGTCTGCGAAGTCGCCGTCGGTATATTGCGCGCCGCCGCCGATCAAGCTGCCGTTTCCGAAGTCGTACGTGAAGACGCCAGAGTAGGAGTAACCATTACTCTTCTTGTCGCCGGAGAATTGAGCGTTGCTCTCGGTGTGGAACTGCAGTTCCATGCCAAAGCCACCCCAGCTATTGCCGTAACGCAGCGCGTTGCCACGGAGATCCGCCACTTGGTAGTAGGCGCGCAATATACCGACGG
>JAJZLD010000143.1 GCA_021803785.1 Pseudomonadota bacterium
CCGAGGATACCGGAGCGGCTTCACCCTCTCGCTCGACTGCCATTCGAGCTTTGGTCTGCGCGATCGCATCGGGTTTCCGTTTGCCCATACTGCAGATCCGCCAACGGGCGGAAGTGCGCGCACTGAAAGAGAAAGCTTCGATCAAGCGCACGCACGCCACTTCGATGTGCTCGAACCGCTGACGACGCCACCGCGGCGCAGCGCAGAAACCGGCGTCAGGAACTGCACGACAAAGCAGAGCAGCCCGGCTTGTGGCGCGCCCACTCCGGCCGGCGCGCAAACCAGGCTTCGTGCTCCGGTTGCTCGTCGTAGGGGCGCTGCAACAGCTCCAGCAAACGCTCGGTCGGCGCCATATCCCCTTGCGTGGCGGCATCGATGGCCTGCTGCGCAATCCAGTTTCGCAGCACGTACTTCGGATTGCTGCGTTGCATGCGACCAATTCGCGATGCGGCCGGCTCTGCTTCGTCGCGAACCCGCTGGGTGTAACGGAGCAGCCAGTCAGCCAGCGCACGGCCGTGTTCGCCCTCAAGCACGCTTGGGGTGTAGAAGGCCTCGCGCAGCGGCGTAAGCCGCGCCTCGGCCGCGACGTCGGCACCCGTTGGTACGTCGGCGAGGCGACGGAAGAAGATCGTCATGTCGGTCTCTGTCTGCTGCAAGAGACCGAACAGGTCGACGATCAGCGGGTCGTCGTCCTCGCGCGTCGCAATGCCCAGCTTGTCTGCCAGCATGCGTGACCAATGAACGCCGAAGTCGATGCGATACCGCTCCAGCCCGGCACGCAGCGCATCGTCGTCGCCGACCAGGTCGCTCAGTGCACCGGCCAGGCGTGTCAGGTTCCAGTACGCGATCTGCGCCTGCTGGCCGTAGCAGTATCGGCGCCCCTGCGCATCGGTGGTGTTGGGGGTCCAGCCAAGGTCGAAGCCTTCCAGCCAGCCGTAGGGGCCGTAATCGATGGTGAGGCCCAGGATCGACATGTTGTCGGTGTTCATCACACCATGCACGAAGCCGACGCGCATCCAGTGCGCCACCATCAGCGCGGTGCGGCCGCAGATCTCGTCGAACCAGGCCGCGTAGGTCGCGGCACCCGGTTCGCCGAGGTGCGGGTAGTGATGCCGGATCACCCAGTCCGCCAGCGTCTGCAGGTTCTTTGCTTCATTCTCGGCGGCAAAGATCTCGAAATTACCGAAACGCACGAAACTCGGGGCGACACGACACACCACCGCGCCAGGCTCGGTTTGCGGGTTGCCGTCGTAGAACATGTCGCGCACGACACCCTCGCCAGTGGCCACCAGCGACAAGGCGCGCGTGGTCGGCACCCCGAGATGATGCATCGCCTCGCTGCAAAGGAATTCGCGCAAGGATGAGCGCAGCACCGCGCGGCCGTCGGCATGGCGCGAGTATGGCGTGCGGCCGGCACCCTTGAGCTGCAGCTCCTGTCGCTGACCGCCGCGGTCGAAGATCTCACCCAGCGTGATCGCACGCCCATCGCCCAATTGCCCCGCCCACTGGCCGAACTGGTGGCCGCCATAGCGCGCCGCGTAAGGCTGCATGCCCGGCAGCAAACGCACGCCGCCGAGAACGTCAGCAACCATGCCGCTGCCTAGTAGCGGGCGCGCAATGCCGAGCGATTCGCCCAGCGCGTCGGACCACGCCAGCAGCCGCGGCGCCGCGACGGGCGTCGGCAAGACGCGGCTGTAAGCCGCACCGGGAACCTGACGCGGCACATTGTGGCTACCCGGATCGGCCGCATGGGAGCGCACGAACAGGTCGTCGAAAACCAGTTCTTCGAACGGGCGCAGCAGAGCATCGGGGGCATTCATCGTCGGGGTTCTCCGGGGTTTCGGCCTGTTCTGACCACGGCGCCATGCACCGGTTCGTTGAAGATACGACCAAAGAGTGAAATGAGAAATGTTTCCGCGCCATACCGTCAATCGCCGATGCCAGGATGCGCGATGTCATCGGAATAATCGGAGTCGACGCATGTCCAAGATCAGCACTGCCCTGTTCGCCGCACTAGTCATGCTCGGCGCCTTGGCCCAGCCGGCTCATGCCGAAACGGGCGCCGATCACCCCGAAGTCAGCCGCTACCCCGGCGCGGTGATTGCGGGCTACGACTTCAAGGAATACGAAGAGGCACAGCTGATCCTGAGCCGTCCGGCCTATCGCGGCGGCCAATTCACCGCTGACAAGGTGCTGCCGCTCGAAGGTCGCGTCACCTACATCCACTACGAGATGCCGAAAACAGCGTCCGCGCTGCAGGTGTTCCGCAACTACCAATCCGCGCTGAAGCGCTCCGGATTTAGCGAGCTATTCGTCTGCGACCGACCCTGCACCGATGCGAACCTCAGCAGCTTCAAGGCGCTGATGAAGGCGCGCGACCTCTACCTCAACGGCAGCCGTGAGAACCAGTACCTGGCGGCCAAACGTGGCAACACCTATGTATCGCTGTGGGTCAATGACCTCGGCGAGCCGAACGCGTGGCTGTTCGTGATCGAGAAAGGCAGCCTGGACGACAAGCAGATGGCAATCAGCGGCGAGAGCCCGATCGCGAAGTCCCTCAGCGAACAAGGGCGGGTGGATCTCTACGGCTTCCAGTTCGACACCGGCAAAGCAGTGCTGCGCGACAGTTCGCAGGCGACGCTGAAGGAACTCGGCAAGGTGTTGCAGGACAACCCGACGCTGCAGATCGAGGTGGTCGGCCACACCGACGATGTCGGCGGCGCCGACGCCAACCAGCGGCTGTCGGAAGCACGCGCGCGCGCCGTAACCGAAGCGCTCGCCCGCAGCGGCATTGACGCCTCCCGCATGCTTGCACGCGGCATGGGGCAAACGCAGCCGCTCGCCGCGAACACCGACGAAACGGGCCGTGCGAAGAATCGCCGTGTCGAGATCATCGCGCAGCGCCCCGCCACCGCGGCCGCAGCCCAAACCGGCCGACCCGCACCGCAGCCGCAAACGCAGACAGCGCCTGCGAACGGCAACAGCAACGAGAACAACAAGTCGGCCGCCGATACGACCCGCTCGGTCATCGACAGTGCCACGACGGCGATCGACACGGCCTACAAGCTCAAAGGCCTGCTGGGCCTGTAATCCGCCGCAAGGACGATGAAAGCGCCATAATCGGCGCTTTCCAGTCCGCCCCGCCGCCATGGAATCCAAAGATCTACCGCCGCTGCCCGAGCTACGTCCAGGCCGTTACCGCCACTACAAAGGCGGCGAGTACGAAGTCCTGGGTGTTGCGCGCCATAGCGAAACGCTCGAGGCGATTGTGGTCTATCGCCCGCTGTACAACAGCAGCGGGCTTTGGGTGCGGCCGTACGCGATGTTCGTCGAGACGGTCACGCACGAAGGCGTGGTGCAGCCGCGCTTCGCACCGCTGCAGTAGCCGCTTGCGCCGCGTCAGATGCGCAGCGGTGCACTGAGCGGCAGACGGATCGTCACGGTGGTGCCGACATCCAGCTGGCTTTCGAGCCGGATGTCGCCCCCCAGCACACCATGCACCAGGTTGTAGGCCACATGCAGCCCGAGGCCGCTGCTGCCTTGCGCCAGGCGGGTCGTGAAGAAGGGGTCGAAGACCTTGTCGATCTGGTCTGCGGCGATGCCCGCTCCGTTGTCCCGCACGATAATCTCCACCCCTTCGGCCACAAGCTTCGCGCCAAGCTCCAGTCGCGCATCGCCCCTGCCGGCGAGCCCATGCACGAGTGCGTTGTCGACCACGATTGAGAGTACTTGCTGCAGAGCCGCCGGGTAGCTGTCGAGCATCAGCCCGGATGGCGCGTCGAGCACCAGCGTGCCGCGCAGTGCACGCAGTGCGGATGCAAATAGGTGGGCGATGTACTGCAAGGTATCGCTGACCGAAAACGCGGAGCGCACCGACGCCGGCTGCTCGACCGCGACGGCCTTGAAGCTGCCGACGCTGGCCACCGCACTGGCGATGGCCTTTTCTAACAGCTCCGCGGCTTCCGAAACATCGCTGATGAACGCGCGGATGTCGGAACGCCGCAAGCTGCCTTGTGCAAGTTCGCCAAACGCCTCGCAACGCGACAGCAAGGTAGTGGCGAGGACCCGGGCGTTGCCAAGCGGGGTATTCAGCTCGTGCGCGATGCCGGCGACCATGCGCGCGAGGCTGGCAAGGCGGCGCGCCTCCAGCAGATCGCTCTGCGCCCGCTGCAGATCCTCGAAGGTTTGCGCCAGTTCGACGTTGCGTTGCTCCAGATCGCGCGTACGTTCAGCGACCCGCTGTTCCAGCGTGTAGTTGAGTTGCTCGTAGCGCGCATTGCTCTCGGCCAGTTCGGCCCCGCGCCGGCGCTCGGCCTCGTCCATCGCCGCGCGCTCGATGGCGATCGCCGCCAGATGCGTGGACGCGCGCACCGCGTCGCGGTGAAACGCCCCCGCGCCGCGACACTCGGCGAAATACAGCGCAAACGTGCCCAGGATGGCGCCGGCACGCGCACGTATCGGCGTCGACCAGCACGCTCGAAGGCCGTGAGGCAACGCAAGATGTTTGTAGTGCGTCCATAACGGATCGTTGGCGATGTCGGTCACTTCTACCGCTTCGCCGCGGTAGGCGGCAGTGCCGCAGGAACCGGCCGCCGGCCCGATCTCGACCCCATCGATCGTCCGCACATACTCATCGGGCACACTTGGGGCGGCGCCATGACGCAGATGGGTGCCTTCGAGCAGCAGCACGGTGCAACGGACATCCCCGGCGAGCCGTTCGACACCGCGACACAGCAGATCCAGCGTGTCATGCAAGGGTTTGCCTCGCGCGACGGCTTCGAGGATGTCGTTCTGAAGCGCGAGAAGCTCGGCACCCCGCTGAGGGCATTCGAGTCTCTCCAGTTCCACCGATGCAGACATCGCGGCACTCCGGTATCAGGTCGATCAGCGCTGCAATCAGCTCATCAAAGCCGCCTCATGATGCGCCCCGCCGGCCCGCAAGTACAGGCGGACCGGAACCGCGCGCCTAGTCGACCGACAGGTAGCGGTAACGCCCGGCGTAATAGATCAGCGGTTCGCCTTCGCCCCGTTCAAACGCCTCGACCTGGCCGATGAACAACAGGTGATCACCACCGTCGTGGCGGATGCCATTGCGGCATTCAAACCAGGCACAACAGTCCTGCAGAAGCGGCGCGCCAGTCACACCTTCGCGCACATCCAACTCGGCAAACTTGTCCTCGGCACGCGTCGCGAAGCGCTGCGACAAGGGCTGCTGGTGCGTGGCCAGCACGTTGATTGCGTAATGGCTGCAGCGTTCGAAGTCTGCCAGCACCGGAAGGTGACGCGCAAGACTCCACAACACCAAAGGAGGGGTGAGCGACACCGAGTTGAAGGAATTCACCGTCAAACCAATGCGTCGGCCCTCCGGCGTCCGCGCCGTCACCACGGTGATGCCGGTGGCAAACATGCCCAGGGCACGACGGAAGGCAATCGTGTCGAACTCGGGCGAATCGTCGGAAACGGACATGCGGAAAATCTCGGTCGCTGCGGAGGCCGGATTATGCTGCGCGCCGCGGGCCTCGTCGACCCGGCGAGCAACAGGGGCATTTCGGGATTCAAGGCGGCCAGAATGTGGCCGTAATCAATTTTGCGAGCGGCCGGGCGGAAGCGAGTCTCGGCGGCGAACCGACCTGTTTCTGCATGACTGAGCCGCTCGCACCTCACCACCCGGTCTTGTGAGCCGTATTCACCTTATCCGCCACAAACCTTCGCTTTTTTCGCCGTTTTCCTCAGCCTATGCTTGGCTCCGGCGCTGATTCACATTCACGGATCAGCCAAGCACGAGGCCCACATGATCCAGCTACGCCCCGCCGACGAACGTGGCCATGCCAACCATGGCTGGCTCGACAGCCACCACAGCTTCTCTTTTGCCGACTACTACGATCCTCAGCACATGGGCTGGGGCGTGCTGCGGGTCATCAACGACGACCGCGTTGCGCCCGGCATGGGCTTCGGCACGCACGCTCATCGCGACATGGAGATCGTGAGCTATGTGCTGGCTGGCACGCTGCAGCATCGCGACAGCATGGGCAACGGCACGCTGATCCGCCCCGGTGACGTGCAGCGCATGAGTGCCGGCAGCGGCGTGATGCACAGCGAGTTCAATCCATCGCAGAACGAACCGGTGCACTTCCTGCAGATTTGGATTCACCCGGCGGAGCGCGGCATTGCCCCCGGCTACGAACAGCTGAGTTTCAGCGCGGACGACAAACGCGGACGCTTGCGCCGCGTCGCTTCGCCCGACGGGCGCGACGGCAGCGTAACGCTGCATCAAGACGCGTCGATCTTCGCCGGGCTATTCGAGGCCGGTGAATCGGCGGAATATCGCCCGACGCCCGGCCGGCTCGGCTATCTGCATGTTGCGCAGGGCAGTGTGCGGCTCAATGGCCAGACACTCCGGGCGGGCGACGGCGCCCGGATCGCCGGCGAGACTGTTCTGACGATCGAGGGTATCGAGGGCGGAGAGGTGCTGCTGTTCGATCTGCCCCCTGGCGAGACGGCGTAAACGCAAACGGGCTGCCCGAGGCAGCCCGTTTTTTTTCAAAACCGCAGCTTACTTGGCGGCCGGTTCCTTGAAAGAAGCACCGGACTTGTTCGCCATGAAGACGATCGCGCGAGCGATTTCCTCATCCGTCAGGTCCGGATTGCCGCCGCGCGCCGGCATCGAGTTCTTGCCGTTGATGGCGGACTTCAGCAGCCCATCCAGGCCTTGGCCCAGACGCGGCGCCCAGGCCGCGTTGTCGCCAACCTTCGGCGCACCCAGCGCACCGGCGTTGTGGCACGCGCCGCAAACAGCACCGACCACCTGCTCACCGGTGCGGCTCCCCTTTTCTGCCCCTGCGTCGGCGGCCGCCAGGGCGACCTGCGCGACCGGCTGGATCAGCGTTGCGGTCTCTTCCTCGTTGACGGGTTGCGACTTGTTGCAGCCGGCAAGCAGAGCGGCCGAAAGGAGAGCGAGCGGTAGCGCGGTGCGGATCGACATGATGGCCTACGATATGTTTGACGTTGTGCTGCGCGGCCCCCTGCCACGCAAGACCCTGATTATAGCGGGACAATTCGACGCGCTGCAGCATCCGCATGGACGCTGGGGGCTGATCTGCGCTATGATCCGGCGGCTGTGCGACCGTAGCTCAGCTGGATAGAGTACTGGCCTCCGAAGCCAGGGGTCGTGGGTTCGAATCCCGCCGGTCGCACCAGATCTTGCTTTCCAGCACGTCCCCTGCCGTTTCCGGCAATCGGTCCTGCCTCAGATCCACTCGTTTGCCGTGTCGCCCAGCAGCGCTTCGGCAGGCGTGACCTCGCTCGACAACCAAGCCGTCAGCGCCGCCTCCGACATCGGGCGCGCGAGCAGGAAACCTTGCACATAGTCGCAGCCCGCCCGGCGCAGCTGCGTAAGCTGCGCACGCGTCTCGACCCCTTCGGCAACCACCTTGTGGCGCAAGGCGTGCGACAAGGCGACGATGGATCGCACGATGGTGCGGGCATTATCGTCGTCCGTCGAACGCATCACGAAGGCGCGATCGATCTTGACCAGATCGATCGGCATCCGCGACAGGTACGACAAGCTGGAATAGCCGGTACCAAAGTCGTCGAGTGCGATCGAAACGCCCAGTTCCTTAAGGCGCGCCATCTCGCGCAGCGCTGACTCGGCATCGCGCACGATCACGCTCTCGGTCAGTTCCAGTTCAAGGCGATCGGGCGGAACGTTGTAGTCGGCCAGCGCGCGTGCCACGGTGTCGCCGAAATTCCGGCTCTCGAACTGGGGCGCTGCGATGTTTACGGCAATCCGTGGCAAGGACAGGCCGGCGGCGCGCCAGCGCGCCAAGGTAGCGCAGGCGCTACGCAAAACCTTCTCGCCGATCGGCACAATTAATCCGGTTTCTTCGGCAATCGGTATGAAACGCCCGGGCGAGATCACCGTACCCTCGGGCGTCTTCCAGCGCAGCAGCGCCTCGGCCGAGACCATGCGGCCGCCGTTGAGCTCGACCTGCGGCTGGTACTCGAGGATCAGCTCGCCCTCGTTGTCGAGTGCGCGGCGCAGCCCGTTCTCGATATTGAGCCGGTCCATCGCGCGCTGGTTCAGGTCCGGCGTGTAGAAGCGATAGCCGCCACGGCCCGCTTCCTTGCTGGCATACATCGCCAGATCGGCGTTCTTCAGCAGGTTGGCAGCGTCGTTGCCGTGGTCCGGGCAAATGCTGATACCGATCGAAAACCCCACCTTGAAACTGTGGCCGGCCAGTTCGACCGACGCGGGTTGCATGAGCG
>JAJZLD010000144.1 GCA_021803785.1 Pseudomonadota bacterium
ACCGCGAACGGGTGGTGCGCCAACTGCAAAAGCGGGCTGAGAAGCTGGGCATGCGGCTCGCCCCAGTCGAAAATCCAGCCTAAAACCGGCTTTAAAAATCAATCACTTGGAGTGTGTTTCTTGAGAGCCGGCATTGGGAACGAACGACTTGTGTTGTTCAAAAAGGGCAGCATCGCTGGCAGAGACCTCCTGAGCATAACGTTCGAGTTCTTCCCAATAGGCTCCGCATTGAGCGCACTGGAAGAGGCGCGTATGCAGTTCATAGCTTGTACCGATGTTCCGAAGAGCGACTCGTGAGCCAGATTCCCAGCCAGCCCGACATGTCGGGCACCCTTGTTCCTTCCATTCCTTCGGTGCTGCATTCATGACTTTTCTATCCTGCGCGCAGCGGCAAGGAATTCGCCTATGGTTTTGCAGTCTTGCGGAGGCCAGTCGTATTGGTCTGACAACTGATGGCTGAGAACCCACGCTGCTTTTGCAACTGAAGGAGCCGAGTGGTCTGCCCTAATTGCAGAGGCAAACCCTTTGAGACTTCCAATCGCGTACCAGCGCGAAGACTCCGGCTCAGGTGATTCTTGGGCTTTTAACCAAGATTCAATTGCCGAGACAAGGGATTCGATATCCGCGTTCATGACGGCTAACGTTTGAATTCAGCGGCTGCCGGAGGCAGTCCGCTGCAATGAATGGTTAGCATAAAGTAGGATGAAATCCGATGGGATTGATAGTTTCATGCTGGCCCCGTTGGGATTCGTTATGGCGACAACTGCCACAGAACCAAGCCCCGAGAATAAGATTTCTGCATTTTCATAGCGAAGGTAATCATCGCCAAGTTCGCTTTTTGCTCCTGCAATTCCTGATGCAGTAAGAATAGTTGCGTAAGGTTTCTTGATGTGTGCAGTTGCGGAGTCATTGCGAATATTCAAAAGGCGCATTGATGCGTTGGTCATTTCCCCGTAAATGCCACCAATAACAAGAGGAATAGCAATGATGAGCCAAGGAAGAAGCGCTTTTGACTTCTCCAGCCTTGGCATATGTTCTCTTTCTTCCTCAGACAATTGAGGGTTAGAGGCAATTTTTCGGAGCTTTCCATCTACATTCTGATAGGAACTCCAAAGCAAGGCGCAGCCAAAGGAGGCGAGCAGAAGCGTTGGAAATCTTGTTATGTCCTTTATGGTGAATAGAGCAACCAGGACTAGACCAAATACTGCAAACACAAGGTGTTCTATACCTCCTGGCTTCAATTCGAAAGGCTCGTATGAGAACGGCTTTTTTACCAACTTTGCCCATCGCTTGCCAATCCAGATGTAACAGGATTGAAATAGATGCCAGAACGGGCGAAGGAGGATACCCAGACTTGTAATGCTGGCGACAAAGAATAGGTAAACAACACCAAATCCGATGGCTACAAAAATAAAAAGTAGCCCATCCCCAACGCTTACATCTCGCGGGAAGAAATCAATTGACCAACAGTAGTAAAGAAGAACCATTGAGCCAATTGTTATTCCTAACTTCGCAGCAATACCCAATGACTTGTCTACGATTTCAAGCTTGTCTTTCAGATCCATGACGGTCCTGTGGTGAATTGCTAACGTAGAAGTGAGGGGCGGCCGGAGCACAGCGGAGGGAACCACAAGCGCAGCTTGTGGCCGTCCCTCTCGACTGCCGGGTTAGCCCTATTTCCCATTGAGATACGCCACAATCGCGCCGGGAGATTCAAGCAATGTGCGACTTGGCCAATGAACCAACACTAGCTTGTTCTTTTTAATGAAAGTCGCTAAACGGCTGATCGTATCCTTTGTAAGCGTAGGGGCACTGCTGGAATCAATTCCAAGCGTTGAAAGCTTCCCATCCGATATTTCGGCATAAAAAGCAACGCCGCCGCTCTGAATTGCGTGGACATCTCGAAACGCATGTGAGCTGCCAAGGAAGGCAAATGATGCTGGCTTCTGACCGAATAGCGCTGAAAAGTCGGACTGGGTAAAGGGAATCGAAATAGGAGAAGGAATCAGCTTTCTCACGTGAACATTGCGAAACGCCGTGTACTCGCCAGTTTTCACACTTTTGAATTTCCAGATTTCGTTGATGTGCTCTAGTTCTTTTTCGATTTGTTGCTTGTAGCTCGAAGAAACAAACTCAAACTGACGCCAGTTGTCTTCGTGAGTAGCTACCCCGCCTGGAAGTAGAGGCGTTTCTGTCAAAGCAGTAGGAATTGCATCATTTATGGTGGGAGTCGTATAGAGAAGTTGATTCGGATCAATTTTTTCTAGCGGTGCGCCAATCGCCGTAGTTGCGCCGAATAGCGTCAAAATCAATGTAAATAGTCGCATGGAGAAACGGCTCATTTTGTTGATGGCTAACGTTAAGTAGACTTCAGTAAACCAGAATTCCAGGATATTCATCAACCCGGGGTAGGCTCATAAGTCATTGAGAAACCCGCGGATCGGGCTAAATATGACGCTTGTATTGACAAATATTCTGGGGCTTCGGAATGGTTTTACGTTCGGCTGGTCAGCAGCCGAAGTTGCTTGACCTTATGCGGGATCGGTTGCGGGTGAAGCATTACAGCATGCGCACCGAGACGGCGTATCGGGGTTGGGTCAAGTGGTTCATTCTCTTTCATGGCGGGCCGCATCCGGAAGGCCTCGGCAAGAGGGGAGTGATGCATTTCTCACAGCCCCGCATTGAAGCGCAGCGCGCCCCGCGCGGATAATGGAGGCGTCCCATCCACAAGGAGTGCGTGATGATCACTGCAGAACTGCGTGACAACTGCGTCGAAGCAGCTGTGTTCGGAGAACTCACGCTGGCTGATTTCCGCCAGTTCGAGGCCCAGGTCGAAGCAGCGATTGCCACCGGGGCGCCGCTGCGCGCGCTGGTCGATTTGCGCGAGATGAATGGCCTTACGCTCGACGCCGCAATCGAGGACTACCGCTTCGCTCGCCGCTACAAGAACGCGGATGGCCGCATCGCGGTACTGACGAACAATGATCTCGATTCGATCGGTGCCTGGCTGGAGCAATCGCTGATCGACGCCGAGCTTAGGCTGTTCGACGATGAAATCATGGCCCGCGCCTGGCTGGCCGGAGAAACCGTCGAATGAGTACGTGGCACACACTGGTGGAGGCGCCTGCACTCGCGGCGCGCCTCGGTGCGCCTTCGCTGGTGGTGTTCGATTGCCGCCACGACCTTGCGAAGCCGGGGTACGGCCGCGACGCGTTCGCCAGTGGCCGCATCCCCTACGCCCGCTTCCTTCATCTCGACGACGATCTCTCTGGCCCCAAGACTGGCCGCAACGGCCGCCACCCGCTGCCCGCCGCGGAAGACTTCGTCGCCCTGATGCGAAGCCATGGCGTATCGGAGGCGACGCAGGTCGTCGCCTACGACGACGCGGGCGGCATGTATGCGGCGCGCCTGTGGTGGATGCTGCGCTGGGTCGGGCATGAGGCGGTGGCGGTGCTCGATGGCGGTTTCGCCGCCTGGCGAGACGCGGCGCTGCCGATCAGCACCGATCCACCGCTGAATCTGCCGCACGGCACGTTGAGCCTTCGCCCGGGCGTGGCAAGCGTCAGCGCCGACGAGGTGTTGGCCAACCTGGCGTCGGCCGCGTTTCAGGTGGTCGACGCCCGCGCGCCGGATCGCTTTCGCGGCGAGAACGAGACGCTGGACCCGGTTGGCGGCCATATTCCCGGCGCGATCAACCGCTTCTTCCGCGACAACCTCGCGCCGGACGGCCGCTTCAAAACGCCGGCGCAACTCGCCGAGGAGTGGCGCAGCCGGCTTGGCGACCGACCCGTGGCGCAGGTGGTATGCCAGTGCGGATCTGGCGTTACCGCCTGCCACAACCTGCTGGCGCTCGAAGTCGCCGGTCTGAGCGGCGCGCGGCTCTATCCGGGATCGTGGAGCGAATGGTGCGCCGACCCGACGCGCCCGGTCGCGCAGGGCGACTGAGCGCCGCGCCGCGCGATGCCTCGGCTGCCGCCGCTCGCCAACCTTGAAGCCTTCGATGCTGCCGCGCGCCTGGGCAGCTTCCTGGCCGCGGCGGAATCGCTTGCACTGACGCCCTCTGCGGTCAGTCACCGTATCCGCGCACTGGAAGCCGCGCTCGGGCTGAAACTGTTCGAGCGCCGCCACCGCAGCATCGCGCTTACCGCCGCCGGCGCCGCCTACCATGCGGAGGTCGCACCGGCGATCGATGCACTCGCGCGCGCTACCGAACGCGTCCATGCGGACGGGCACCGCGCGCTTTCGGTGTCAGTCGCGCCCGCCTTCGGGCGTGCCTGGCTGGTTGAGCGCCTCGCGGCCTATCAGACACTGCATCCGCAAATCGAATTTGCGCTGTCCACCTCGACGCGGCTGGACCCGGTGCAGCGCGGCGAGGTCGATCTTGCGATTCGCTTCATCGAAGCGGTGCCAGCGGGGCTGGATGGCTGGAAGCTGTTTGACGAGGCGGTGTTCCCCGTCTGTCGCCCGGCGCAGGCGCGCGAACTTCGGCGAGCGTCGGACCTACTCCACGCCCGCCTGATCCGGCACCCGCTGCTGTCGTGGGCGGCGTGGTTCGCCGCAGCCGGCGTTCAAGCCGCCGAGCCGACCGAAGGCCCGCGGTTTGACGACGGTGCGCTGATGCTGGACGCCTGCGCCGCCGGCCAGGGCATCGCGCTCACCACCACCACGCTCGCCGCGCCGCTGCTGGCGAGCGGTCAATTGGTAAGGCCTTTCGCGACGGAGTTGGCGCAAGGCAGCTACTACCTGCTCGCCGCACCTGGCGCGAATGACAAGCCGTGGGTGATCGCGTTCGCGCGCTGGCTTTGCGGCGCGGCGCAGCGATCCACATCGTCGGTCTGAGCAACCGTTTTGAAACCCGAACTTGATGCTGCGACTGATCCCAACTCGACCCGTTCCTGGCGACGGCGTTGAGTATGGCCAGCAGCTTGCGCGTCTGCGCGATGGATCGTGCGCGCAGCGATCGACGATACCGGCATATGACAAACCCGCATCTCCCCCTGCGGCATACACCGTATTCGCATGAAATTTCCTCACCCCAAGCCGCGCGCTTTTCGTTCGACCCCGCCCGACGCCGCCGGCAAAGTGGCACTACCCCGCACACCGGTGCCGCCACAGCCCTCCACTACCCCGAGCTGATTCGCACCGCCCGCCGCCCAACCCGGGCCGGCCCGTTTGCCCGCCTTGGCGCGGGCGATTCCCGAATCGCTTTGGAGTGAACGAAATGAAACTATCGGAACGTGATGGCTGGATCTGGCTGGATGGTGAATGGCTGCGCTGGCGCGACGCCACGGTGCACCTGGGCACCCACACCTTGCATTACGGACTGGGCTGCTTTGAAGGCATCCGCTGCTATGCAGGTGCCGATGGCGCGGCGATCTTCCGCCTTGACGAGCATCTGGCACGCCTCGAAGGCTCCGCCCGCCTGCTCGGCATCGAAATCCCGTTAAGCCGCGCAGCACTGCGCGAAGCCTGCGTTGAAGCGATGCGCCGCAACGGGCTGACTGAAGGCTATTTGCGCCCGTTGGTGTTCCTTGGCGATGAGCGCCTCGGCATGGACCCCGCCGGCTTGTCAGTGCGTGTTGGCGTGATGGCGATGCCGTGGGGCCGCTACCTCGGCGCTGATGCGCTGACGCACGGGGTGCGTGTGAAGGTGTCGACCTGGGCACGGCAGCACCCCAACGCGTACCCGTGCCGCGCGAAGGCGATCGGCGGCTACACCACGGCGATCCTGGCGGCGCGGGAAGCGCGTGCGGATGGCTACGATGAAGCGGTGTTGCTGGATACCGAAGGCTTTGTCGCCGAAGGGCCGGGCGAGAACATCTTCATCGTGCGCGGTGGCGAGATCCTTGAGCCAGAGGTGACCGTCGCGCTCGACGGCATCACGCGCCGCACGCTGCATGCGCTGGCGGCTGACCTGGGCTACCCGGTGCGCG
Organism: Pseudomonadota bacterium; assembly: GCA_021803785.1. GTDB lineage: Bacteria > Pseudomonadota > Gammaproteobacteria > Burkholderiales > Rhodocyclaceae > Niveibacterium. The sequence goes on from JAJZLD010000144.1 coordinate 5,934, forward strand.
CTGCGCGCCTGACGCGCGACGACCTCGTGCTGGCGGACGAGCTCTTCTTCTGCGGCACCGCGGTCGAGGTGACGCCGATCGTTGAAGTGGATCGCCGCCGTGTCGGCGATGGCACGCCGGGCCCGATCACGCGTGCGCTGCAGTCGCGCTACTTCGCCTGCGTGAAGGGTGAAGTGCCGGCACACGCCGACTGGCTGACGCCGATCAGATGACGTCCGCTGTAACCAGCGCCCCTCGATCGTTGGGGGCGCACTTAGCCGAGGCGCAGCGGTGCGTCGGGCAACTCGTTCGGATTCGCTTCTCCGGGCGCCAGCGGAAAATGCTGGCGCAGCAAACCGCCGACGGCGACCACGGCGGCCGCCAACCCCTGCTCGAAGCGGCCTGCGGCAAACTCGCCCCGCATCTCGCCCAGCAGGTTGTGCCACTCGATGACGCTGACCCGCCGATCGAGTCCGCGGTCGGCAATGATCTCGATGCGCCGTTCCGCGAGCAGCAGATAGATCAGCACGCCGTTGTTGTGCTCGGTATCCCACACCCGCAGCTTGCCGAACAGCGTGATGGCGCGGTCGCGCGCGCTGAGCCGCCTCCAGATGTAGGAGTTGGGCAAGCACGCTTCGACCACGATGCGGATTTCGCCGCTGTGCTGCGTTTCGCTCTCGCGGACGAGCGACTGCAAGCGCTTCATGGCCGCATCGTCGATTGCGCGGCGAACGTGGTGCCGGCTGAACAGGCCGTGGTGGATGAAGCGCCACAGGCGCGGAGTTTGAGGGCCGATCGAACCGGGCATCACCAGTCTCCCGAGGCGCCGCCGCCACCGAAATCGCCACCGCCGCCGGAGAAAAATCCGCCTCCGCCACCGCCGCCGCCGAAACCTCCGCCGTGATGCGAGCCCACGCTGAGCGCGTTTCCGAGCAGGCTCGCCAGATTACCGACGCCGACTGCAGCCAGAATCAAGCCAACAACGCCGGCAATCACGGCCAGGACGATGCTCGATGACAGCAACCAACCCGCCAGGCCTGCCACTGCGCTGGTGCCCATCACACCGAGGGTGCGGCCAAGCACCGCTTTGAGCAGCGCGCTGACAGCGAGTACGCCAAGGACAAAGAAGATCAGCGTCGATTCCCCGCCGCCACCGGCGTCGCCACCCGTGCGGAATTGCGAGGCGCGCTCAGGCGGTGGCGCCGGCAAGCCCTCGCCACGAATCCGCGCCGCGAGCAGGTCTACTGCCGCATCGAGCCCGCCGGCGAAGTCGCCCTTCTTGAATGCCGGCTTGAGCGCTCGATCGATGATCTGCTTGGCAGCCAGATCTGGCACCGCACCTTCGAGCGCCTTGGCGACTTCGATGCGCAGGCGTCGGTCTTCCTTCGCAACGACGATCAGCAGCCCATCGCCGACATCGCGCCGGCCGATCTTCCAGGTATCCGCCACCCGCTGCGCGTAGGCAGCAATATCCTCCGGCTGCACCGTCGGCACCATCAGGATGACGATCTGGCTACCGACCTCACGCTCGAACTGTTCGAGCTTGCTGTTCAGCGCAGCAAGCTCTGCAGCCGACAGCGTGCCGGTCTGATCGATCACGCGGCCGCTGAGCGCGGGCACCGGCTGCACCTCCTGCCCCCAGGCGGGCGCGAGGCAGCAGGCCAGTAGCAGCAAGATGGCGCGGAGCAGCATCACGTGCGCCGGATCACTTCTTTGCAGGCTGGTCGAAGTTCACCGCCGGCGGCTGCGAGATCTGCGCTTCGTTCTGCACGGTAAAGGTCTCCTTCGGCTTGTAGCCCATCACCATCGCAGTAAGGTTGCTCGGGAAGCTGCGTACCAGCACGTTGTAGCTTTGCACCGTCTTGATGTAACGGTTGCGTGCCACGGTAATGCGGTTTTCGGTGCCTTCGAGCTGCACCCGCAGGTCCTGGAAGGCCTGGTTCGCCTTGAGGTTCGGGTACTGCTCGCTGACCACCATCAAGCGCGACAACGCGCCGGTCAGCTCACCCTGCGCGGCCTGGAATTTCTTGAAGGCCTCGGGGTCATTCACCAGCTCCGGCGTGGCCTGGATGCTGGTGGCCTTGGCGCGAGCCTCAATCACCTTGGTCAGGGTGTCCTGCTCGAAGCTGGCTTCACCCTTTACCGTGGCAACGATGTTCGGAATCAGGTCCGCACGGCGTTGGTACTGGTTGAGCACCTCGGCCCATGCGCCTTTCACCTCTTCGTCCAGGCGCTGGAAGTCGTTATAGCCGCAAGCGGTCAGGCTCGTGGCGAGAATCAGGGCAGACAACAGGGTCAGTACGCGACGCAACATCGTGACTCCTTTCGAGAACCGGGACCAAGCGG
>JAJZLD010000145.1 GCA_021803785.1 Pseudomonadota bacterium
CATTGATGGTGTCGTGTTGAATCGGGGAAGAACTGCTGCGGCACGAACTTGAAGCCCCAGATTGCGATCACGAAGGCGCCCAGCGTTGCGCCGATGGTGATCCAGCGGAAGCGCACGCACCATTCCACTGCGCGGCGGACAGTGCGGTAGAAGCCGGAGTGGTAGATCGCGTCTTCGCCGTGGATGCCTTGATGCGCCGCTGCGCGCGCCTGCAAGCGCGCAGCCAGGCCCGGCGCATAGCGTGCCAGCCAACGGGTGAAGCGACTCGGCTTGCCGTTCGCGGCGGCGAAGTCGGGCAGCAGGTGGTAGCCGATGTAGGGTACGAACAGCACCGCGGCCACCCACGACACCATCAATGCAATGACGGTGACCTGGAAGATCGAGCGGGTGTATTCACCAGTGCTGGACTGCGCGGTGGCGATCGGCAGGAAGCCCGCTGCGGTGACCAAGGTGCCGGAGAGCATCGGCATCGCGGTGGAGGTGTAGGCGAAGCTCGCCGCCTTGGCGCGGTCCCAGCCTTGTTCCATCTTCGTGGCCATCATCTCGACCGCGATGATCGCGTCGTCGACCAGCAGTCCGAGCGCCAGGATCAGTGCGCCGAGCGAGATCTTGTGCAGGCCGATCTCAAACTGATGCATGAAGACGAAAGTGATTGCGAGCACGACCGGAATCGAGATCGCGACCACGATGCCGATGCGCAGGCCAAGCGAGATCAGGCTCACCGCCAGCACGATCACGACCGCCTCGGCCAGCGAGCGCACGAATTCCTGCACCCCGTGTTGGACGGCATGTGGCTGGTCCGCTACGCGTTCGAGTCGCACCCCGATGGGTAGTTGGGAGTCGATACGCTTGATCGCCTCGTCGAGGTGACGACCCAGCGCGATGATGTCACCGCCGCTGCGCATCGAGACGCCGATGCCGAGGGCTTCGTGGCCCATGAAGCGCATCTTGTTGCTGGGCGGATCGATGTAGCCGCGTTTGACTTCGGCCACATCACCCAGTCGGAAGCTGCGTCCGCCCGCACGTATCGGCAGTTCGCGGATCGTATCCAGGTTCTCGAACTGGCCGGTTGGGCGCAGGAAAATGCGCTCGTCCGCCAGTTCGTAATAGCCCGCTGCGGCCTTCGCGTTCTGGCCGACGATGGCGTCGACAACGGTACGAATGTCGAGGCCCAGCGTCGCGAGTTTCAGGTTTGAAAACTCAATGTAGACGCGCTGCTCCTGCTCGCCGAAGAAGTCGACCTTCGCAACGTCCGGCACTTTGAGCAGTTCGCCGCGGATCGTGTCGCCATAGCGCTTGAGGTCGGCGTAGCTCATGCCTTCCCCGACCAGCGCGAAGATGTTGCCGAAGGTGTCGCCGAACTCGTCGTTGAAATACGGCCCCTGCACGCCAGCGGGCAAGGTGTAGCGGATGTCGCCGACGCGTTTGCGCACCTGGTAGAACATCTCCGACATCTTGTTCGAAGGCATTGAGTCCTTGAAGATCAGAAAGATCTGCGACTCACCAGGCTTGGAATAGCTGCGGATGAATTCGGTCGCGCCGAGTTCCTGGATCTTCTTCTCCAGCTTGTCGGTGACCTGCTGCTCGACCTCGGTCGCGCTGGCGCCAGGCCAGTTGGTGCGTACCACCATCACCTTGAAGGTGAAGGGCGGGTCTTCCGACTGCCCGAGCTTGGTATAGGCGATCACGCCGACGAGCGTCAGCACCACCATCAGATAGAGCACCAGCGACTGATGGCGCAGACCCCAGTCAGAGAGGTTGAAGCGCTTCATCGCTGGCTATCCAGGGCAACGGGCATGTTGTCGGGCACCGGCTTGACCTTGTCGCCGGCCGCCAGGCGATGGGCGCCGACAACCACGACGCGGTCGCCGTTCGCGAGGCCGCTTTCGATCAGTGCGCCGTCTTCCCGCCAGGCGCCGACCTTCACGCTGCGCGGTTGCAGTGTGCCGTCGGCACTGACCACCCAGACGCTGGGGACGCCGGACTTCTCGATCAGCGCACCGTGCGGCAGCACGATGCTCGACTTCTGCTGTGTCGGGAACACCACCGCGGCAGTGGCGCCAAGCGCGAGTTTGTCGTCCGCACGTGGCACCGAGATGCGAACTGCGTAGGTTCGGGTTGTCGTGTCGGCGGCGGCGGCCACTTCCCGCACGGTGCCCTCGAACACCTGATCCTGTGCCGCCCAGGGCCGCACGCCAACCGGCGTGCCGGTCTTGATGCCGGCGATGCGCTGTTCTGGTACGTAGATCAACACTTCACGCTCGTTCGATGCGGCGATGCGCAGCACGGTTTGCCCGGCGGCGACGACCTGGCCGGCTTCGACCGGCGTTGCCGTGATTGCACCGTCACGATCCGCCACGAGGCGCGAATAGGCCGATTGGTTGCTGGCCACTTCCGCTTGGGCGCGGGCCTGTTGCAGGCGCGCTTGCGCTGCGAGCAGAGCGGCTCGCTTCTGGTCAAGTACCGAGCCACTGATGAAATGCTGATCGCTGAGTGCCTTGCTGCGATCGAACTCCGCCTTCGCCAGCGCCAGGTCTGCGGAGGCGGCGACGACCTGCGCCTTGGCGGCTTCGGCGTTCAATTCCACATCCTGCGGGTCGATGCGGGCGAGCAAGTCACCTTTTTTTACGCGGCTGCCGAGCGTGACGTTGCGTTCGAGCACCTTGCCGCCAACGCGGAATGCGAGGTCGATCTCATGGCGCGCGCGGACTTCGCCGGCATAGACGGCCAGCTGCGCCGTATCACCAAGGCCCACCGTGCGCACAACCGCGGCGCGCGGGGCCGGCTGCGGCGGCGCCTCGTGGGAGCAGGCGGCCAGCGTCAGTCCGAGGACGCCCGCGAGCGCCCCAATAAAACTCTCTCTCATTCGTGGGTTCCTTTCTCGGTGGCACGAAGGCCGCGCAAGAAGATCTGCAGGAAGTTTTCTAGGAATTCTCGCGGGTCCTGCTGGCAAGCCTCGCAGAACGCAAGTGAATGTCGCCAAACTGCGATGTGCATGGCCGGCACAAAAAACAGGGATACCGTCTGCTCCAAATTGACCGGGCGGAAGAGTCCGAGTTCAATGCCGCGGGTGATCGCTGCTTCCACCATCCGGCGGCCACGTTCGATCACGTTCTGGTGGTAAAAGCGCGCAACATCGGGAAAGTTCATCGCCTCGGCGATCATCAGTTTCGGGATACCGCCGAGCGGGGTGGCGCCGACGTTGTCCCACCACGCAAACAGGATCGCGCGCAGCATGCCTTCCGGATCGTCCTGCATGCCTGAGAGCTGCGCCTCGGCCGATTCGATCAAGGGCATGATGCCGTCGCGGATGACGGCGGTGAACAGCGCTTCCTTGCTGTCGAAGTAGAGGTACAGCGTGCCCTTGGATACGCCCGCGCGCGCTGCGATCTCATCCAGACGCGTGGCGGAGAAGCCCTTTTCAACAAAGAGCTCCAGCGCCGCCGCGGATAGCTCGCTCGGCCGGGCTTGCTTGCGCCGCTGTCGCAGCGGCTCGGATGTCTTGGAAACAACGCTCATGGACTCGGGCAAAGGCCGCGCTTCATGCGAGGCAAAATTGACTAACCAGTCAGTAATTAAGCATGTATTGCAGGAAGAGTCAAACCCAATCTGAGCGAATGCCATGCAACTGCAAGCGAGCTTGTCGTAGCGTATAGCGATCCGACGGTAGTGTTTGATTCTGTAGAAGAAGCGCTTGATCAGGTTTTGCGTGCGCAACGCGCGCAGCGCGGGCGTCACTGTCGTGAGCGCAGCGCCTGCTCGATGAAGTCACGCGGCACGCGGGTGCGCGGTACGCGCGTCTGGAACCAGCTGCGCACATCCTCTTCCAGCCCGATGCCGTGCATGTAGTTGTAAAGCGCCTTGTTCAAGGCGACGCCCAGCGTGTCGTGATCGACACCGGTCGGGTCGACGAAGCCGATGTCGTTCTTCGCAAAGCTCACCGGCGGCAGCGGCTGCAGCGTGACGCCATACTCCTCCGGGTTCTTGCCGACCGGCGAATGCACGGTGCACGAAAAGCGGTGGAAGAAGCCGGACTGGATGCAGCCGGCCTCGAACAGCTGGCGCACGTATTCGAGCGCGTCCACCGTGTCCTGCACCGTCTGTGTCGGGAAGCCATACATCAGATAGGCATGTACCAGGATGCCGGCGTCGGTGAAGGCGTGGGTCACGCGCGCCACCTGATCCACTGACACACCCTTTTTCATCAGTTTCAGTAGCCGGTCCGATGCTACTTCGAGCCCGCCGGATACCGCGATGCAGCCGCTCTGCGCGAGCAGTCGGCACAGCTCGGGCGTGAAGGACTTTTCGAAGCGGATGTTGCCCCACCACGAGATCGCACGATTTCGGCTCACCAGCTCCTGCGCGAGCGCCTTCAAGGCTTTCGGCGGCGCAGCTTCGTCGACGAAGTGGAAGCCGCTCTGGCCTGTTTCGGCCACGATCGCATCGATGCGATCCACCAGCGTGGCAGCCGATGCGCCGTCGTAACGCGAGATGTAGTCGAGACTCACGTCGCAGAAGCTGCACTTCTTCCAGTAGCAGCCATGCGCCACGGTGAGCTTGTTCCAGCGCCCGTCTGACCACAAGCGGTGCATCGGGTTGAGCATGTCCAGCACCGAGAGGTAGCGGTCCAGCGGCAGGCCGTCCCAGGTTGGCGTGCCGACCTCGGCGAACGCGATGTCCGGCTCGACGAAGTTCACGTAGCGCACGGCGCCGGTGTCCGCGTCGCGAAGGAAGGTACGCACCAGCCGCTGCTGCGAACGTTTGCCGTCGAGATGCTCGATCAGCGCGAGCAGCGGGCGTTCGCCGGCATCCAGCGTGACGTAGTCGAAATAGTCGAAGACCCGCGGCTCGGAGAGTTCGCGCAGTTCGGTGTTCGCGAAGCCACCACCCAGTACGGTGACGATGTGCGGGTCGATCGCCTTGATCGTCTGCGCGATGCGGAACGCACCGTACACCGAACCGGGGAAGGGCACCGACAGCAAGACGATGCGTGGCGTGTGTTTCGCGATGGCCTCGCGCGTGAGCGCCGCGAGTCGCGTGTCGACCAGCGTGGGCGGGGCGGCCAGCGCGCGCGCCAGCGGCTCGAAGGTCGGCTGGCTTTGCGCCAGCGATTCGGCGTAGCGCACGAATTCGAAGCGCGGGTCGACCGCGTCGCGCAGCACGTCGGCGAGGTCGTTCAGGTACAGTGTGGCGAGATGGCGTGCGCGGTCTTGCATGCCAAGCGCTCCGAAGGCCCACGCGAGCGGGTCGCCACCATCCGGGTCGATATACACATCCAGCGATTCGAAGCGTGCTCCCTCGGGCAGGAAGTCGCGGCCGCCGATGCGGTGGGCGAGGGTGGTGTCGCGCCCCTGCAGGAAGGCCACTACCGGCGCAATCGTTGCGATATAGCGCGGGTACTGGGCAAGGAAGCTCGCGACCTGGCGCGTGTGCTTGCGCGCAGGCAGCGCTTCGGTAGCTTCGTGGATCGCGGCTAGCCCCTCTGGCGAGAAGAGTTTGAGCACCAGCGCCAGCGCGAGATCTTCCTGTACCGCATCCACCCCGCGCGAACGCAGGAAGCCGGTGAGGTAGGCGGTGGAGGGGTAGGGCGTATTCAGTTGCGTCATCGGCGGGATGACGGACAACACGCGCAAGGATGATTCAGGCATGGTCGCGGGTCGGCTGTGATGCTGGGGGGGGTGGGCCGGCTTCCGGCGAGTCCCCGGTTGTGCGGGGGCGGATGGCGGCGCTCAAGCCGCTCAATGGTCGAATTTTAGCTTGCCGCCCAAGGCCTGTCGTGGGCGCGGCGGTACATGGGCATTTTTCCCGCTCAGCAATCTCAGCACAGCGCGAATTTGCCAAGGTGGTTATCGTCGCCAAACTTCGTTTGTCGGCCCGAAAATATGGGCTTCCCGGCATCAGGAATGATATTTGCATCGTTTGGCGCGTGCCCGCTCATGAGTAGAATATGGGCACCCGGCGCGATGTGCCGCTGATGCGCCGAGTACGCTCGATACCCGTAATTTGCCGCGATAGGAATGCGCATGCCCATCACTGGAGACCAGACCCTGCTCAAGCAGATCAACCGCATGGCCATCGTGCGGCGGGTGCGACAGCAGGCGGGGCAATCGCGCGCCGATCTGGCAAAGGAAACCGGACTCACCAAATCGACGGTGAGCCTCTTGGCGCAGGAACTGATCGACGAAGGTTGGCTCGTCGAACATGAAATCCAGATCACCGGTGCGCTTGGGCGTCGGCCCACGCCGCTGGCGATCGACCCGCACCGGCTCGCGATGGTCGGTGCCGAACTCGGGGTGGATCGCATTTATGTTGTCGCCACGTCGCTGACCGGCGAGATCGTGTGGCAGGCCGATGAAGATTTCCTCAGCGTGGATGCCGAAGGCGTGCTGCAGCGACTCGCGAGCCTGCTGATCGACGGCATCGTCAGCGTCAGAGCCGCAGGCCGGCGGGTGCTCGGCGCTGGCGTCGGGCTGCCCGGCGCGGTGGATGAATCGGCCGGCATCCTGAAAGTGGCGCCCAACCTGGGCTGGCGCGATATCGACGTGGCCACGCCACTGCGCGGCGCACTCACGAACGCGGGTTTGGGCGATCTGCCGCTCTACCTGCAGAACGAGGCGGACGTCGCGGCGCTGGGTGAATTCGAATTCGGCGAGGCGCCGGTGCCCGAGCCGCTGGTGTATCTGAGTCTTGGCATCGGTGTGGGTGCCGGCGTGGTTGTAAATGACCGCTTGTTTCTGGGCTCGGCCGGGTTTGCCGGCGAAGTCGGCCATTCGATACTGCAGGTTGGCGGGCCGCGCTGCTCCTGCGGGCGCGAAGGCTGCGCGGAAGCCTACATCGGGCTGCGCGCGATCGCGCAGCAATCCGCCGGCGATGGCGACGTGCAAGCCTCGGCTGGCACGCTGGTGGCACGTGCCAGCGCGGGTGATCCGCTCACGATCAGCGCGGTGCAGCGTGCCGGCCACTACCTTGGCGTGTTGATGCAAAACCTGTGGACCGCCTTCGATCCGGGCCGCTTCGTGCTCGGTGGGCCGACCTGCGAGCTCGGGGCCCCGTTGCTCGACGCCGCGCGCGAAACGCTCGGTCGCTATGCGCGCGATGCCGGCCTGCCGCCGCCGGAAGTCCGCGTGTCGCGCTATGGCGCACGTGCGGTCGCCGCCGGTGCTGGCGGCATGGTGCTGCACAAGCTCGTCCGGCCGCTCTGAACGCAGGTCGCGCGACGAGCTTGCGGCCGCTATAACGACGTCTGGGGGTACTTTCCCTCAGCGCCGGAATGGAGGCCGCCATGAGCAAGATCCGCGTATTTCTCCTTGCTGCCTGTCTGCTGGCTGGCGGCGCTCAGGCCTCGGGCGGTGGCGGTGGTGGTGGCACGACCGTGACCGTGGAACGCGAGATCGTCGCCGCGCAGGCCGCGATCAACAAGTCGGACTGGCAGGGCGCGATCGGCATCCTGATGCCCTATGTCGCGAGCCATCCGCGCAGCGCCGATGGCTTCAGCCTGCTCGGATACGCGAGCCGCAAGCAGGGCAAGTTCGACAACGCCTTCCGCTACTACGAGCAGGCGCTCGCGATCGATCCGAAGCATCGCGGCGCGCACGAATACATCGGCGAGGCCTATCTGATGGCCGGCGATCTGGCGCATGCTGAACAACACCTCGCCGCGCTGGACAAGCTGTGCTGGCTGCCGTGCGAGGAATACGGCGACCTCAAGGCCGCTATCGCCGACTACCGCGCCAAGCACCCGTAGGGCGATTCAGGGCAGGCGCCGCCCGTTGCAGCAGGTGACGCGGGCGGCCTGATGCGCGCGCCGCTCGCTCCAACCGATTCAGGATGTCGCGCGCATGGCGAGCCAGATCTCCGCCTCACATCTGAACGAGCGCCTGCAGGAAGCGTTCGTGCGGCTGTCCGATTTCTCGTCGGATCTGGCGCACGAGCTGCGTACGCCGATCTCCAACCTGACGACGCAGACGCAGGTGTCGCTGTCGCGCGTTCGTTCGCCCGACGAGTATCGCGAGGTGCTGTTCTCCAACCTTGAGGAATACGAGCGCCTGTCGCGCATGGTCTCGGACATGCTCTACCTCGCGAAGGCCGATAACGGCCTGCTCGTGCCGCAGTGGGAGGCCGTCGCGCTGGACGCCGAAGTCGATGCGCTGATCGAGTTCTTCGAACCGGTTGCATCCGAGCGCGGCTTGAGTCTGCAGCGCAGTGGTAGCGCCACGGTGCGTGCCGACCATCTGATGCTGCGGCGTGGCGCCAGGCGC
>JAJZLD010000146.1 GCA_021803785.1 Pseudomonadota bacterium
TCTTGCTCGTGGTCATGGTTTGTCCTCTTCAAAGGTCAAGGTCGATATTCACAATCAACCTCTTACCATGACCACCCCTCTCTACAAGCCGCTCCGGGCTTTTGCACACTAATCAGAACACTACCCCAGCAGGTAACGATCCCGATCGGCGAAAGCCTGCGGCGGTTTGAAGTGGCCGGTATCTGGCGTGACTACGCGCGGCAGAGTGGCGCGATCCTGATCGACCTTGTCCGGTATCGCGCGCTGACCGGTGACCAGCGGGTGAACGATGTGGCGGTGTGGGCGGCAGCGGGTGTGGCGCCGGATGCGCTGCGCGGCCGGGTCCGGCAGATCTTCGGGCCCGGTGTCGAGATCGCCAGTGCCGACCTCATTCGGCGCAGCAGCCTTGCGCTGTTCGACCGCACTTTTGCAGTGACTTACGCATTGGAGGCTTGCGCCGTGCTGATCGGCCTCTTCGGCATTGCCGCAAGTTTTGCCGCGCTTGCCGCGGCGCGGCGCCGGGAGTTTGGCATGCTGCGGCACATTGGCGTCACGCGCGGCCAGATCGGCAGCATGCTGGCACTGGAAGGTGCCTTGGTCGCCGGGATCGGTGTGCTCGGCGGCCTGCTGGCGGGCGCCGCGATCAGCGTGCTGCTGATCTATGTGGTGAATCGGCAGAGTTTTCACTGGAGCATGGACTTCGCGGTGCCGGGTGCCAGCCTTGCGCTGTTCTCCGTGGCAATGCTCTTGTTTGCCGCGCTCGCGGCACGCTGGGCCGGCAGCCAGGCAATGCGGCTGGATGCCGTGCGCGCCGTGCGGGAGGATGCGTAATGCGGCCAACGCGTCGTCGCCTGCTGGGCATGCTCGCCGCGGCACCGTTTGCGCCCGCCGTCGCGGCGCCCGAATACCCGAGGGTGCAACGGCAAGTGCTGCGCTTTCCGGCAGACCATGGCGCCCACCCCGAGCACCGCATCGAATGGTGGTATCTCACCGGCTGGCTGGAGACTGCGGGCCTTGCGCCATTTGGGTTCCAGCTCACCTTTTTCCAGATCCGGCCCGGCATTGCGGAGGGCAATCCGAGCCGTTTCGCCGCTCACCACATTGTCGTTGCCCATGCGGCCGTGGCATGGCCCGGCGCAGGGCATTTGCTGCATGCGGCCCGAACCGCGCGCAGCATGGCGGGGCTGGTCGGCGCAAGTGTTGGCGATTGCGATGTGCGCCTTGATCGTTGGCGCCTATGGCGGCAGGCGGACTCGTTCAAGGCGGATGTCGACGCTGGCGACTTCGCCTTGCAACTTGCTTTTGGGCCAAGTGGTGCGCCACTACTCCACGGTGATGGCGGCTTCAGCCAGAAGGCGCCCGGCGCGCAACACGCCAGCCAGTATGTGAGCCTGCCGCAGTTGCCGGTGCGCGGGCAGGTACGTGCGGCAGGGCGGGCATTGCAGGTTGAAGGGCGGGCCTGGTTCGATCACGAATGGTCCAGCAGCCTGATGCATCCAGAGGCAGCGGGTTGGGACTGGACCGGCATCAATCTTCACGACGGATCGGCGTTGATGCTGTTCCGCATGCGCCGGCGCGACGGCAGTGCCCTATGGCACGGCGGCACCCTACGGCGAGCGGATGGGGCTATCCAACATTACGGCCCGACGGACATCGCATGGCAAACGCTTCGCGACTGGCGCAGTCCGCGCTCAGACGTGCGCTGGCCTGTGTCGCAGCTCGTCCGATTTGCCGGCCGCGCACTGACGCTGACGCCCTTGATGGACGACCAGGAACTCGACACCCGAGGCACTACAGGTGCGATCTACTGGGAGGGCGCGGTACGCGCGTACGAGGGCGGGCAGGAGGTCGGCCGTGGCTACCTTGAGCTGACCGGCTACGACAAGGCGTTGCGTTTGTGACGCCGGCCGTGGCGATTGATTCCATCCAATTGGGTAAGCTCGCCCCGCTGGCGCGCGCTTCATGGCGCTCATCGGTGGCACGCCACGATGGGCCGGGCGATATGAACTGCGATACTCTCGGCGCTTTTAAGAGCGGTTGGCCGGCGGATCGGAGTGATCGTCGCGACCCCCTGTGCGGCAGCGGAATACCGGCATCGGGCCGGTGCGAATGCGGAGAAGTTGGATGAAGAAGACCCTGATGTGGATCGTGCTGTGGCTGTGCTCGTTGTCGGCCGCCTGGGCGCTGGAGTCGCCTGCGCGCACGCCGCTTACGCCTCAGCAGCATCAGGCTTCGACGGCCAAGATGGTCGCGACCTTGTTGTCGCGTTATCACTACTCGGCGCCGCCGCTGGATGACGCCTTGTCGGTAAAGGTATTCGACCATTACCTCGAATCGCTCGATTCCGAGCGGGTGCTGTTCCTGCAGCGCGATGTGGATCTCTACTCCGCGGCCCGCAAGCGTTTGGATGACGCGATCCTTGCCGAAGACATGCGGGTGCCATTCGCGCTGTTCAACACTTACCGAGATCGTCAGATCGAGCGCTACACGTATTCCAGGCAGTTGCTCAAGACCGGCTTCGACTTCACCGAGAAGGAGACGCTGGACTATGACCGCAAGACCGCCGACTGGCCGCGCACACAGGAGGAGTTGCGCGATCTGTGGCGCAAGCGCGTCAAGAACGACTGGTTGAGGCTGCGCCTCGCCGGGCAGAAGGACGAGGCGATCCGCACCACGCTGGACAAACGCTACGAAGGCTTCCTCAGCCGTATCGACAAGACCAACGCGAGCGACGTGTTCCAGGTCTTCATGGATGCCTACGCAACGGCCGTGGATCCGCATACCAACTATCTTGGCCCGCGCGCATCGGAAGAGTTTGATATTTCGATGAAGCTCTCGCTCGTGGGTATCGGTGCAGTGCTTCAGACGCGTGACGAATACACGACGATCCGCGAGCTGGTGCCAGGCGGTCCGGCAGCGCTGTCGGGCAAGCTCAAGGTGGGTGACCGCATCGTCGGCGTTGGGCAGGGCACGACTGGACCGGTGACCGAAGTGCTTGGCTGGCGGCTTGACGATGTGGTCAGCCAGATCCGAGGCAAGCTCGATACTGTAGTGGTGCTCGATGTATTGCCGGGTGATGCGGGGCTCGATGGCAAGCGCAAGCTGATTCAGCTGACGCGCAAGAAGATCAGTATCGAGGAGCAGGCGGCCCGCAAGACGATCATCGAAGTGAAGGAGGGTGCTTCGGTACGCAAGATTGGCGTGATTACGCTGCCGTCCTTCTACGAGGATTTCGAGGCGCGACGCCAGGGCGACAAGGAATTCCGCAGTGCATCGCGCGACGTCGCGCGCTTGCTGGGTGAGCTGAAGAAGGACAAGGTCGACGGCGTGGTGGTCGATCTGCGTAACAACGGCGGCGGTTCTTTGCGGCAAGCGGTTGAAATTACCGGCCTGTTCATCGACCAGGGGCCGGTGGTGCAGCAGCGTGATGCCCAGGGCAAGGTGGTGGTGGAGTCGGATACGCGCCCCGGTTTTGCGTGGAGCGGGCCGATGGCGGTGCTGATCAACCGCTTCTCAGCGTCGGCGTCGGAGATCTTTGCTGCAGCGATTCAGGATTACGGTCGCGGCGTGGTGCTCGGCGAGCCGAGCTTCGGCAAGGGCACGGTGCAGACGGTGGTCAGCCTCGATCAGTTGCTCAAGTCAGAGAAGCCGGTCTATGGCGAGGTCAAGCTCACGGTGGCGGAGTTCTTCCGCGTAAATGGCGATACCACCCAGCTGCGGGGCGTCAAGCCTGATATTGCCTTCCCAGTACTCAGCGACATCGAGCATCTGGGGGAATCCAGCTTCGATAACGCCTTGCCGGCGATCCAGATCAAACCGGCCAGTTTTGCGCCGGCGGGCGCGTTGGGCGGGCTGATTCCGGAGCTGCGCTCGCGCTATCAGTTGCGCCTTGGAAGCGACCGTGCGCTCAAGCGTTTGAAGGAGGATGCGGATGAGATTGCCGCGTTGCGCAAACGGACAACGGTGTCGCTGAACGAAGCGGAACGTCGCGCGAAACGTGACGCGCAAGAAGCCCGCCAGAAGCAGCGCGCCGCGGAAGACGCGCGGGCCAGCGGCAAGGCCGGCGCTGGCAAAACTGCCACACGCGGTGCGGCAGCTGTTGATCCAGATGACGCAGATGACGGCTTGCTCGATAGCGAGCGCCCGGCTGGTCAGACGCGCACCGACAAAGCCAAGAAGAAACGTGAAGAGCCGGATGTTCTGCTGACTGAGAGCGCGCGGATCCTCAGCGACGAGGTCAACCTGCTCAAGGGGGACGCACGCTTGGCTGCCAAGGTGTTACCACGAGCGGCTGTGACAGCAGGCAATCCGTAACGCGGAGCCTGTCGTACAAAACTACCGCTTGCTTCGCTCGAATACTGTAATAAAATACAGTTGTCGCGCCGCCTCCGTGGCGCGGTATCGAGCGGAGCAGCGAACATGCACTATCACGGCAGTTGTCACTGTGGGCCGATCGCCTACGAAGTTGAAGGCGAAGTCGAGCAGGGCATCGAGTGCAACTGCTCGTATTGCAGCCGCAAGGGCTATTGCCTTTGGTTCGTCTCGCGCGAGCAGGTTCGTCTGCTGACCCCGCCGAGCGCAATGAGTACCTACACCTTCAACCGGCATGTGATCCAACATCACTTCTGTCCGGTCTGCGGATGTTCACCCTTTGGTTTTGGTCGTTCGCCAGACGGCAAGGAAACGGCGGCCGTCAACCTGAGCTGCCTGCAGGACTTTGATCTGGCCAGCGTGCCGTGCGTGCAGGTGGACGGGCGCAGCTTCTAACGACACCTCTCGGGACGCTGTGGCAAGGGCGCGCACCGTGATGCAGGCAAAAAAACCAGACTCCGATACGGGTACCCCGAAATCTGCGCCCGCCATGTTTGCGCGCCGATCCGTTATCGAAAGCGCCAGCCTGTCCGCATGTCGACGAGGCATTGCTGCGGCGTTGCGTGCAAGCCTGACTGGGCCGGCCACTACGCCATGAGTGGGCCGAGCTTACTGATCTCCATACCGCCAGTATCCAAACCCGCATTGCCTTCCTGCCATGTCTGCCGTTCCGCTTTCTCTTTCTCTTTCTGCTCTGTTGCAGCGCGCCGATGTGTGGCGTGGGGACGCGCTCGGCAGAGCGGAGCAGGCGGGGGTGGCGAGCGGCTTCGCAAGCCTCGATGCCCTGCTGCCCGGTGGTGGCTGGCCGCGGGGGGCACTGACCGAATTGCTTTTGCCGCGCGCCGGATTGGGGGGCGGCCTTGGTGAGTTGGCCTTGCTGCGGCCAGCGCTGAAGGCGTTGGACGCGGATGCAGGCTGGGTGTTGCTGGTGTCGCCACCCTGGCGGCCACTCGCACCCGCGTGGCAGGGCTTCGGCCCAGGCCTGTCACGCCTGCTCGTGGTAGAGGCCGCTCGCGACGATGCTGCCTGGGCGTGCGAACAACTGCTCGCCAGCGGCTCGGTTGCTGCGTTGCTAGCCTGGCTGCCAGACTCGGATGCAAAAGCGTTGCGTCGGTTGCAATTGGCAATGGCGGGGCAACAGACGCTCGCGTTTGTGTTTCGCCCCAATCAAGTTGTTGGCAGTGCATCCCCCGCACCACTTCGGATTTCACTGGAAGCAGATGAAGCGGGCCTGAAACTGCACATCGTCAAACGCCGTGGGCCACCGTTGGCTGCGCCGCTAACCCTGCAGATCGAGCGTCCGGTCAGTTGGGCAAGACTGGCTGCACGGCAAGTTCTTGCATCGCGGCAACCGGACGTGGTGATGCGGGAAGGCGCCCCTGAGGGGCGGGTGGTCAATGCGGCAGATGCAGCCCGGGCTTAATCGTCGGCGGCCTGCCAGCAAGCGTTTTTCCGGCTCGTGATCCTGGCTTCTGGAGGTTCCCGATGCGCTGGCTAGCACTCCGTATGTTTCGCCTTCCGATCGAAGTCTTCGCCGCCCGAGCCCCGGCTGTCGCGGTGACGCGTGGCCGCGTGCAGGTAGCGGACGCGGCGGCCGAAGCGCTCGGCGTGTTACCGGGGCAGAAGTTGTCGAGCGCCTTGGGGCTGGCGCCGCAGCTGACAGCCTGCGAACGCGATCTGCTGCGCGAATCGGCTGCCCTGGCCCGTCTGGCTTGCTGGGCCGGTCGCTTCAGCCCGCAGGTCTGCCTCGCACCGCCAGACGAGCTGTTGGTAGATATCGGCGGCAGCCTGCGTCTGTTCGGAGGGCTCGCTCCCTTGCTGCAGCAAGCCGCGGCCGGCGTTGCAGCCGAGGCTTACTCGGTCAGTCTCGGGTTGGCGAGCACGCCACTGGCTGCGCAGTGGTTTGCGCGCGCCGGTGTGGCACCCGAACGGACACAACGCCCCGCTGACGAACAGACGCAGTTGGCGGAATTGCCGGTCGCGGTGTTGGGCTTGGACGAGCGTTCGGCACGCCGGCTTGCGGTACTCGGGATCGAGCGCGTGGGGACGTTGCAGGCCTTGCCTGCCGCGTCGCTTGCGCGCCGTTTCGGCCCCGCCTTGCCGATGCAGTTGGCACAGGCGCGGGGTGACTTACCCGATCTGCGCCGATGTTTCGACTTTCCAGAACGTTTCTCCGAATACCTTGAATTGCCGGCGCGCGTTGAGCAGGCACCGATGCTGCTGTTCGGCGCACGCCGGCTTCTGCAGGCGTTGGCCGGGTGGCTCAACGCGCGTGGAGCGGGCTTGCAGCAGTGCGTGCTTGAGCTTGAACACGAGGACAAGGACGACTCGCGACTGGTTCTTGGCTTTGCCGCCCCCACCCGCGATGGCGAGCGCCTGGTGCGGGTACTGCGCGAGCGGCTCGATCGGCTTGAACTCGTCGCGCCGGTGGTGGGGCTACGTCTTGTCGCGGAGCGGATCGAGGCGATGCCGGGTGAGAGCGTGCCCATGTTTGGCGAGGCGGGCGCGCAAGGCATAGCACCGGTGATCGAGCGCCTGCGCGCACGCTTGGGGCGTGAGGCCGTGCATGGCATTGCAACGGTGGCCGGGCATCGGCCCGAGTGCAGCACTGTCGCGCTTGATTGGCCACAGGAAACCGCATCCAGCGAAGCGCCAATGCGCCCGCTATGGCTCTTGCATGAGCCGCGCCCCTTGCAAGAACGAGCCGGGCGACCACATCACGATGGCCCGCTGCAATTGCTCACCCGCCCCGAACGGATCGAGAGCGGCTGGTGGGATACCGGGGAAGGGCTGGGCGATATCCGCCGCGATTACCACGTCGCCCGCTCGGTTCGTGGCGAGTGGCTGTGGATCTACCGCGACGCCAGCGGGTGGTGGTTGCAGGGGCTGTTCGCATGAAGCCGCTACCAGCCTACGCCGAACTTCACTGCATTTCGAACTTCAGCTTCCTGCGTGGCGCATCGCACCCGGAGGAACTGGTCGAGCGCGCCTACCGGCTTGGCTACACCGCGCTGGCGATTACCGACGAGTGCTCGTTTGCCGGCGCGGTGCGCGCTTTCGATGCCTGGCGGCAACTGCGTGAGGCAGCGGGCGACGATTTCGACTTCCGGCTGATCCATGGTGCCGAGTTCCGCTTCGAGTGCGGCCTGAAGCTGGTGCTGCTGACGAAGAACCGCGCCGGCTACGGCAACCTCTCGGCACTCATCACGCTAGGCCGGCGACGGGCAGAGAAGGGCGAGTACCGCCTGGTGCGTGGGGATCTGGAATCCGTGTCGCCCAACGGTGCAGTGCCGGACTGTTTTGCGCTATGGGTGCCGGATGAGCGCCTGAGTGTGGAAGACGGCCGCTGGCTCGCGCAGCGCTTGTCAGGCCGCATCTGGCTGGCGGTGGAACTACACAGCGGGCCGGACGATACGGCGCGGCTGGCTGCACTGCAGGCGCTTGCCGAAGCCTGCGGCATGCCCTGCGTGGCGAGTGGCGACGTGCACATGCATGCGCGTCTGCGCCGCCCGTTGCAGGATGTGCTGACCGCGATCCGCCTGAACACCACGGTGTTCGAGGCGGGCGACAAGCTCTATCCGAATGCCGAACGTCACCTGCGGCAGCGGCTGCGGCTATCGCGCCTGTACCCGGCTGCGATGCTGGAGGAGTCGGCCCGTATTGCAGCACAGTGCAATTTCACGCTGGACGAATTGCGTTACGAATACCCGCATGAAATCGTGCCGCACGGCGAAACGCCGACCAGCTACCTGCGGCGTGAAACCTTCGCCGGCCTCGCGCGGCGCTATCCGGACGGCGTGCCGGAGAAGGTGCTGGGTGACGTCGAAAACGAACTTGCGCTGATCGCAGAGCTCAAGTACGAGCCCTTCTTCCTCACGGTGTACGACATCGTCTGCTTCGCAAAGCG
>JAJZLD010000147.1:0-3130 GCA_021803785.1 Pseudomonadota bacterium
CAGGCTGGCCACCAGCACCAGATGCCGGCTGCCCAGCAGGCGTGCCGCGGCGAGCAGGTTGTCGTCGTCCTCGTCGCGCAGGTTCGTGAGAATCACCACCAGCGCCCGCTTCTTCTCGCGCGCCAGCAACTGTTGCGCGGCTTTTTCAAAGTCCGAGGCTTCGAGTGTCGGTTCGAGGTCGTACACCGCGTCGAGGATGCGCGTCAGCGTGCTGCGCGACTTGTGCGGCGCCAGCATGCGGCTGTGGCCGCCCAAGGTGTGCAAGCCGACCGCGTCGCCGTGCCGCAGGCAGACCTGGGCGAGCAATAGCAGCGCGTCGAGTGCATGATCGAAATGCGACAGGCTCCCATCGCGCGCGCCCATGCGGCGCCCAGCATCAAGCATCAGGATGATGCGCTGGTCGCGTTCGTCCTGGTACTCGCGAGAGATCAGCTTGCCCAGCCGCGAGGTGGCGCGCCAATCCACCTGGCGCGGGCTATCGCCTTCGCGGTACTCACGCAACTGCTCGAAATCGAGCCCGTGGCCGCGACGGCGACGCTTGAGCACGCCGCTGGCGGCGCTGCGAGCATCGGCCGCGAGCAATGCATGGCGGCTATACACCGTGAAGTTGGGATAGACGCGCACGCGGTTGGCAACTTCGATGCGGTGCTGGCGTTGCCAGAGCCCGAGCGGCGAGCGCACGCGCAGCGCGACCGGGCCGAAATGGTGCTCGCCACGCGCTTTCGGATGCAGCCGATAGGTCACGACAGCCGCGCGACTGGCCGAGAGTTCGATCGCCACCGGCATGCCATGCATATCACAGGCGGCCGGCGCATGGTCGCAGACGGAAGCTGATCGCGGCCGCTCGCCATGCCATCCGATCGTCAGCGTCACGGGCGAGCTCTCGCCCAGCGGCAGGGCGTGTTCAACCCGTCGTGCGGCGCTGGGTGCGTGTTCCCACCAGCTCAGCGCGGCGTCGACGGCCGCCAGCACGGCAAGGCCCGCGGCGGCGATCAGCCACGCGGGCTGCAGCCATGACCAAAGCGTTGGCGCCAGTGCGGCGGCGGCCAGTGCGGCGACGCTCAGCAGCAGGGTGCGGGAGGGCAGCAGCATCAAGCGCTCAGATGCGTGGCGCGTCGACCCGCGTGAGCAG
Organism: Pseudomonadota bacterium; assembly: GCA_021803785.1. GTDB lineage: Bacteria > Pseudomonadota > Gammaproteobacteria > Burkholderiales > Rhodocyclaceae > Niveibacterium. Next base: position 1,133 of record JAJZLD010000147.1, read on the forward strand.
GTCGTCCAGCAGTGCCGCCATTTCGACGCCTTCGATTTCGGCCTCGGCCGAGCGCAATACGCGGTGACGCAGCGCGGCGGGCGCGACGGCCTTGATGTCGTCGGGCAGCACATAGTCGTGGCCAGCGAGCAGCGCGCGGCCGCGCGCAGCGCGCACCAGTGCAATCGCGCCACGTGGGCCGCTGCCGATCGCGATGCCGGGCCAGTCTCGCGTTGCGCGGGTGAGCCGAACGGCATAGTCGAGCACCGCGTCGTCGACCGGCAGGTGGGCGACCAGTTGCTGCATCGCGAGCAACTGATGGGTGCTGGCGACCGTATTGACGGCGTCGACTTCGAGCCGGTCCGCAACACGCCCGCCGGTCGCCCAGGCAACCAGGGCGCGTTCGTCGGCGTGCGCCGGGTAGTCGATCAGCACCTTCAGAAGAAAGCGGTCGAGCTGGGCTTCGGGCAGCGCGTAGGTGCCTTCCTGCTCGATCGGGTTTTGTGTCGCGAGCACCAGGAACGGTGGTGGCAGCGGCTCGGCCTTGCCATCGATCGTTACCTGGCCCTCCTGCATCACTTCGAGCAGCGCGGCTTGTGTCTTGGCCGGGGCGCGGTTGATTTCATCGGCCAGCAGCAGGTTGGCGAAGACCGGCCCGCGTCGCGTCAGGAACTGGCCGCTGCGTGCGTCGTAGAGCGTATGGCCGGTTACGTCGGCCGGCATCAGATCGGGTGTGAACTGAATGCGTGAGAAGCTGCCTTCAAAGGCCTTCGCCAGCGCTTTCACCAGCAAGGTCTTGCCCAGACCGGGAACGCCTTCGAGCAGCACATGGCCGCCCGCGAGCAGCGCACACAGCGTTTCATCCACCACCTGCCGCTGACCGATGAAGACGCGGCTGACTTCGTCGTGCAGCGCGCGGGCGAGGCGGTGGGCATCGCTGAGGGAAAGCGGAGATGTCATCGTGTCTTCCTTCGTGCAGAACCGGGGCGCGCAGCGCGCAGCCGAGTGTCGAGCTGTACCAGGGTGGTTGCCTGGCGCAGATAGTGATGGGCGTCGCGCGGCGTCGTTTCCAGCGCTTCGGCGATGGCTTCCGGCCTGAGTGCCGCGCGCTTGGCCGCGTCGGTGATTTGTTCGGCGGCGTTGCCGGGCAGTTTGGCCAGCAGCCGTCGGATTTCATCGCGCGGGCCGCGCAGGAGCGCCTCATATTGGCGCTGACGCAGCAGGAAGGCGGCGAGCGCACGCAAGTGAAGTTGCAGGCCGGGGCGTGAAGCAGGGGGAACCGCCTGCAAGGCGCCGAAGCGTATGCCGGCTCGCCACAGCAGAAGCATCACCAGCGTGCCAAGTGACAGAAGCAGCAGCGGCGCGCGCTGCCACAGCCATAGTGGCAGGGCTGGGTATTCCGGTTGCGTGGCGAAGATGACTTCGTCGCGATCGCCCTCGAGCAGCACCGCTGCGGCAAAGCGAGCGTTGTCCTGCTGGCCGATGTTGGGGTTGAGCATCGGGCGGTCGTCACACAGCACGGTCAACGCGCCCTTGCCGACGCGGAAGCGGGCGACAGCGATCGCCTCCGCAGTGTCGAGCGCCTTGGCGTACGCGTTGCTTTCGTCGGCCTCGTCGTCTTCGTCGTCACCGCGTCGGGGTTTGTAGCCCTTCACGGTGGCCTGCCACATCACAGGGTGGCTTGTGGTGAATACGTCGCACTGGCGGATGCCAACCAGCATCGGGCGGCCCTCAATGTCCAGGCGTGCGCCGGATTTGGCCACGTGCATGCCGAGCGCCTGAATGCCAAACGCTTTTGACAGGCGTTGGGGTTGCCACGAACCGGGCACGGCGATCACTGCGTGGCCGCCGGCATTTACCCAGGCGGCGATCTGCTCACTGGTTCGCCCCGCGGCGGCGTCCGGCAAAGCCTGGTTGAGCCAGAGCGTGGCGTGTTGCGGCAGGCGGGCCAGCTCGGTCGCGTCCTGAATGACGCGGGTGCGGTAGCCCAAAGCCGCAATCATGCGTCGCGCGGCGAGC
>JAJZLD010000147.1:3140-8211 GCA_021803785.1 Pseudomonadota bacterium
TCCCGTTTGAGCACGCAGCGCCTCGCCGCTCGGGCGGGCCGGTACATCGACCTCGACCCATTCGAGGCGCGGCAGCAGCCACGCGCTGGCGATCACGATCAGGCCGATCACCAGCAAGATCGCCAGGCGACGGTCGCGGCTCACTGGCGGCCTCCGAATGCCTCGCGCCAGCCGGCACAGAGCGCGTCGCCTTCGCCTTCGGCCAGCTCGGCATGGGCGTAGGCGACGTTTTGCCAGGTGCGCGTCAGCAGCGCGAAGTAGGCGCGCATGCCGCTGCCCGCGCGGGTTACGCGCATCAGGCAATCGCCTTCGGTATCGCCACGAGCGAAGGGGATGTGTGCCTGATGCGCCAGACGCGATAGGGCGCCGCGGTAGAGCAGGCCCAGCGCTTCGCGGTGTCGGCCGGCGGCGAGCAACTGGCGTGCGGCTTCGGCTACATCGTCGGGCAGCGATTCAGGGCGGATGTCCAGGCCCGCGACTTCTGCCGGAGGTGGCGGAGGGGTGCGACGGGCACGAACCAGGCCGAGCTGTCGCAGCAGCAGACGCAGCAATATCGCGGCCACAATCGCGATGCCGATCCAGCCGGCAACGCGCAGGCCTTCGGCCATCCAGCGGCCCGCGCCGCGCCAGAACTCAAGCCATCGCTTGAGCCAGCCTGGCGCGTCCTTGGCCGGCGTGTCCGGTTCGGTGCGCAGTTGGAGCGACTGACGCTTGCGGTGCTTGCCGAACTCGGGCGCTTTCAGCACATCGGCGATGACAGACGGGGCCTTTCTGATGGCGGCCTCACGTTGCGGCTCACCCGCTTGGGCGTCTGGCAGCGGCAGCATCAGGGTGCCGCACGCTACCGCCAGCGCCAGCATGGTGAGCCGCTTGGCAGCTTCGCTCGCAAGGCGGCGGAACAGCAGCTCCACGTCCCAGGCCTCAAGGTCGGTGCGGCGCTTGAGGTAGAGCGCAAAACCCCCTGCGACATAGAAGGGTTCGATCAGCGCGACCACGCAGGCGTAACTGAGGTTGAAGCCGAGCTGAACCCAAAGCACTTGCTGCGGATCGACAATGTCGTTGCCAGTTATCGCGGGCCAGATGTGTTCGAGGATCGAAACCCGTTCGGGCAGGAGGTTTTCGATCAACGCGATGACGCCGAACAACAGCACGTACTCGAAGTTGGCGCAGCAGAACATCAGGCCGAACCCGGCGCCGCCAACGCGGTTGGCAACAATGCGGCGGCGATCGCGCGCGATGCGGCCCTTGAGTCCTTCGAGCTGATCCACCGGTAGCCGCGTGCTGCGCAGCGGATCGAGCCGTCGCCAGAGCAGCGCCGGTAACAGCGCACTGCGGCGGATCAGCCCCGGCAGTGCGCGCCAGGTTTGGCGCACGCCGGGCTGTTCCCCAAACACGGCGTGTGACAGGCCGTGCAGCAGCGCGCGATCGTAGAGCGGCTTCAGCCACCAGATCAGCATGCCCGCCAGATTGGGCATTTCCAGCCCGTAACCAACCAAGGCGATGATCAGCAGCGCAGGCGGCAGAATGACCGCGAAGCTGCTTGCGAAGATGCTGCGCGCATGGGCTTGCACCAGCCGCATACCGAGGTCCACCGCTTCAAGGCCGCTGCGTGGGCGCAGCACCAGCGCCAACTGCTCAGGGCGCATCGCGTCTCCCGGCAAGCAGCAGATAGCCCAACACCAGCAACCAGTTGACGCAGCCCACTGCAATCTTGATCTGCAGCGGCAGCGTGCGCGGTGACCAGAAGGCTTCCAGCGCGGCGGCGATGACAAACATTGCGGCTGCGCCCGCCACGACGCCGATCACGCTGCGCGCCGCCAAGCGTAGTGCAGCACCGCGGGTACGCTCGCCGGGCGCCAGCAGCGCGAGCCCCAACCGCAGGCCGGCGGCGCCGCAGAGCACGATGGCGCTCAGTTCGAAACTGCTGTGTCCGGCCACGAAGGAATAGAAGCGCACCGCATGGCCGAGGTTGACCACATGGCCCTCGACAGTGCCCATGAACACACCGTTGTAGAGCAACATCAGCAGTGTGCCGATGCCTGCGAACAATCCGCTCGCGAAGGTGCGGAAGCCGATCCCGATGTTGTTGTAGATGTAAAAGCCGAACATCGTCAGGTCGTCGCGTGCACCGCGCGCGGTGCCGAGCTCCGCTGCGTCGGGGCCGTACATCGTGTCGAACTGTGCGAGCTGCTCCGCCGGCAACACGATGTAGGCGAAGTCGGGCGATAGCCGCACTGCAATCATCGTGGCGAGATAGGGCAGTGCGAAGGCAAGCAGCGCTGCGAGCACGACGCGCCATTCACGCCGCACGTCGCGCGCAAAGCCGCCTGCGAGGTACTGACCGAAACGGCGCATGCCACCCCCCGGCGTGCCATACAGGCAATCGTGCCCTTCGAGGGCCAGCCGATGCAGCCGCTCAGTCAGCGCAGGGCCATAGTCGCGCGACTGGGCAAGCGCCAGGTGCTGGCAGATCTCGCGGTAGCGCGGCGCCATGTCGTCATCGGCGAAGGGGGCAGGCTGCTTGGCGCGCTGACGCCGCGGCAGGCGTGCGAAGGTGAGCCACTGTTCGAAGGCGTCCCAGCGCGCACCGAAGCGCGCTTCGAACTGCTCCTGCCTCATTGTTCGCGCCCACTCAGGTAGTGTGCGAGGCCATAAAGCCGTGACACCGCAAGCGCGCCGTGGGCGTTATCGGTCAGCATCGGCGCCTGCTCGGCGAGCTCCTCTGCGCGTTCCGGCGAGAGTCGCGGTGCGCGTTCAGCGAAGGCCAGTACCGCACGCTGTGCGGTGCGCGACATCGGCTGCCGTGGCCGCCAGCGGGGCGCATCGGGCGCGACGGGTAGGGCGACCGCGGCACGCCGGTAGGTCACCACGGTGTCGGCAACGATATCGCCGAGGCGGCGGAATTCCCGCGTGGCGAGCATCGAAACCAGACCGATGGCGTAGAAGAACGGCAGGAAGTCGACCACACGCAACAGGTTGCGCGTCATCGATGCAGCCCATCCGATCGGGCTGCCGTCCGCATTCAGCACGACCAGCCCGACCGCACGTTTGCCGGGCGTTGCGCCGCCGGCAAGCACTTCGAACAAAACCGGGTAGAACCATTCGATCAGGAAGGCCCCGACCAGGATCAGGCCGGTGCCCGCCTTGCCGAAGGCGCTGAGCGGGACGGCCAGCGCCAGATAGATGCCGAATCGGATCGCGAGGTCGACAAACCAAGCCAGCGCCCGGGCGACCGGCCCTGCGCAATGCAGCCGCAGGGCAATCAGCTCAGGCGTGGAGACTTCGCGAACCGTGTCGAGCATCAAGGGGTCAGCCGTTACCTGTCTCGATGAAGATGTCGCGGTAGGCGACATACACGGTCAGTATCAGAACCGGGAACAGCGCTAACCAGCCCAGGCCGAGCGGAATCGTTGCAGCAATCGCGAGGACGATGTAGGACAGCATGCCGACCAGTCCGGCGAGGATGTTCTTGAAGCTACCCTTGACGCTTGCCTGCATGGCCTGGGTGGCGCTCATCTTCTGTTCGAACACCAGATAGGGCGCGAAGATCACGCTGGTGGCGAGCAACATGATGACAACGAAGAAAAGCAGGGCCATGCCGATGCCGGTGCCGGCCATCGCGGCAAGCGACACACTGCCGCCGAAGAGGGCACCGAACAGTCCGGACGTGCCAACCACGATCGCGACGATGGCGCCGATCGCGAAGATCGCACCGATGTAGATCACCCCGATCAGCAGCAACTGCCCAGTCTGCTGACGGAAACCATCGAAAATCTGGCCGACTTCGAAACTGCCCTTGGTGCGCAGGCTTGTTGCACACGATGCGAAACCTGCCGTGATGATCGGGAAGGCAACGCCGACGACGATGTTCACCAGCGGGATCAGCGACGTCACCATCATGACGCCGATGGTGATCAGGATCACCAGCCACCACATCATTGGCTGTTGCTTGAACAGCTGCCAGGCATCGACGAACCAGCCGAACCCGCGCCCGGCGGCGACGGTGCGGCCTTCGGGAATCAGGGTCTCGGCTGAATCGCTGGCGGGGGCTGCGTCACGAACTTCGGCAGACGGCGGTGCGTAGGGGTTTTGGTCAGACATGGTCGTGTCTCACGGTGTTGGGGAAGGCGGCATGTTAATGCAGGCGGAATGGCCGGTGCCGATGTTCCGCGTAGCGCGGCGTGATGCGCCACACGCCCGCAGTGCTCAGTCCTTCCAGAGTTCCGGTGTGGCGCTGTTGGGGGGGAGCAGGCCGAGGTGGCGATACACCGCAGCGGTGGCGACACGGCCGCGCGGGGTACGCTGCAGGTAGCCCTGCTGGATCAGGTAGGGCTCGAGCACATCCTCGATCGTGTCGCGCGATTCGCCGATCGCGGCGGCGAGGTTGTCGACGCCGACCGGGCCGCCGGAGAACTTCTCGATCACCGCGTCGAGCAGCTTGCGGTCCATGATGTCGAGGCCGACCGGGTCGACATCGAGCATGGTCAGCGCGGCATCCGCGACCGGGCGGGTAATTTCGCCGTTCGCCTTTACTTCGGCAAAGTCGCGCACGCGGCGCAGCAGGCGGTTGGCAATACGCGGCGTGCCGCGCGCGCGGCGGGCAATTTCGAGCGCGCCATCGTCCTCGATGCTGACTTTCAGCAATTGTGCGGAGCGGCCGACGATCTGGCGCAGCTCTTCGGCGTTGTAGAACTCGAGCCGGGCGACGATGCCGAAGCGGTCGCGCAGCGGGTTGGTCAGCATGCCGGCGCGGGTGGTGGCGCCGACCAGCGTGAAGGGCGGCAGGTCGAGCTTGACCGAGCGGGCGGCCGGGCCTTCGCCGATCATGATGTCGATTTGGTAATCCTCCAGCGCCGGGTAGAGCACTTCCTCGACCACCGGCGAGAGGCGATGGATCTCGTCGATGAACAGCACGTCGTGCGGTTCAAGGTTGGTCAGTAGCGCGGCCAGATCGCCCGCGCGTTCCAGAACCGGGCCTGATGTCTGGCGCAGGTTTACGCCCATTTCGGCGGCGATGATGTGAGCCAGCGTGGTTTTGCCCAGGCCTGGCGGGCCAAATCGACATCATGAT
>JAJZLD010000148.1 GCA_021803785.1 Pseudomonadota bacterium
AGGCAATCCGGTCGCACTGGAGCATCGAGAACCGCTTGCACTGGTGCCTGGACGTCATCTTCGCCGATGACCGGATGCGCGCCCGCACCGGCCATGCCGCACACAATCTCGCGGTCTTGAAGCACATTACCTTGAACCTTATTCGCCTCGATTCCAATCCACGCAAGGGCGGTATCAAGGCGCGGCGACTCATCGCCGCAACTTCCGATCTCTACCGCGCCCAACTCCTCGGACTCCCATGACCTTCATGCGATTGCCCTGGTACCAACCATACGTTAGGTGCGGGGTCCGGCCACCAAAAACTATCGCGACCTCTACCAGCCTCCTTCCACCCCAAAGTCTCTTTCATCTTCTGGGGCGGTGCCAGCCACCATGATCGTTAGGTTGAGCTCACTTGTGGGTGGCCGTCGGCCCGGCTGACCGGCACTTACGAGTTGGTCCAGCCGCCGCCTCGGCGCGGCTCAGCCCGGCTGGTTTCGCATCCAGTCGGCGGTTTTGAACAGCGAGCCCTCTAGATGCTGCCGCAGCGCGGCTGACATGGGCTGCGCATCCATCGCCTTGTGCATGCAGGCGAGCCACTGGTCGCGCTCCTTGACCCCGATCGGGAAAGGCATGTGACGGGCGCGCAGCATCGGGTGGCCTTTGCGCTCGACGAACATGTCCGGCCCGCCCAGCCAGCCCGACAGAAACCAGTACAACTTGTCGCGCGACTCATCCAGATGCGGCGGATGCAAGGCGCGTAGTTCAGCAAACTCGGGCTCCAGGTCCATCAGATCGTAGAAACGATCGACCAGGGCGCGCACCGCGGCGTCGCCGCCTAGCATGTCGTACGGGGTGTTTTCGGGGCTCGGATGCATCGTGAGGCTCTCATGAAACGAGCCGCGATGATGCCACGAAGCCGGCACACGCCCGAGCCCGCGGCCATCATCCTCTCCCCCCTCTCACCCTTTAGGCGGATTCGTCTTGCGCGGCGAGCGCAGCGCAGCCTCAATGCCCTTGCGTGCCCAGCGCAGAAACTCCATGTCGTCATCCATCGCGGCTTCCGGCAAGGGGTAGTAGCGCAGGGATTGCAGGCTGCCGTCCTTCATCGCATAAGTGAATGGGCTCAAACCCTCGCGTTCGAAATCGGGCACGCTCAGTGAGTCCGCCTTGACGTAGAACACCTCATCACTGACGATCGCGAAGAACAGCTCACCGCTGTAGAGCCCGTAGGCGCCGAACATCCGCCGCGCGCGAATCGCCCCGAAAGGTGCGAGGCGTTCGCAGAGCCAGTCCACATACTCGTTGCGGCGCGTCACCATGCTTTCTCCTGCCCGCTAAAGTTTCTTGAATACCCGCCGAAATCCCTCGTCAGGAGCGCGTTTTGGCGTTTCAGGTGACAAAACTTTACTAGGCCGCTCATAGGCCGGGAGCTAACATGCCTTTCGTCCGCCGAAATCCGCAAGGAGAGATTGTCGCAATCCTGCGGGATCAGGAAACGGATGCACAGGAAGCACTCCCCAACGACCACCCGGATCTGCTGGCATTTATCGGTCGCGATCCCGGCGAGAGCTTCGCTGCGCTGGATGCGGACTTCATCCGCGTGCTGGAAGACCTGATCGACGCGCTGATCGACAAGGGCGTCCTGCGGGTGACCGATCTGCCGCACGGCGCACAGCGTAAACTCTCGGCTCGCAAGGGTCTGCGACGGCGCCTCGTCGGCGCGCTCGATCTGCTTGGCGACCAGGACGTGATCTGAACCCGCGCACCCAGCGACAGGACCGGAATTCTGAATGAGCGACACCCAGCCGAACACCAAACCATGGGAGGTCAACGAGCACAGCGTGCATGACGATCCGCTGCTCGACTGCCTCGCCGCCCTCACCCATATCCACGGCAGCCCCTGGACCCACGAAGCGCTGGCCGCCGGCCTGCCGCTGGTGAACAACCGACTGACCCCCTCGCTGTTGCCACGTGCCGCCGCGCGCGCGGGCCTTTCCGCCCGCCTGGTGCGCCAGGCGCTGTCGGCCGTTCGCCCAACGCTGCTGCCGGTGATTCTGCTGCTCAACGACGGCCGCGCCTGCCTGCTGCTTGAACTGGGCGAGCAAGGCGATGCACGGGTACGCTTCCCCGAGGCCGGCGAGACCGCCGTCGTGCTCAGCCAGGACGAACTCGCAGCCCTGCATGCCGGCGTGGTCTGCTATGTGCGCCCCCGCTTCCGCTTCGAAGCACGTGTGCCCGAAGTCGGCAAGGTGCGCGCGCGGCACTGGTTTTGGGGGGCGGTGTTTTCCAACTGGCGGCTGTACCGGGACGCGGTGCTGGCCTCGGTGCTTGTAAACATCTTCGCGCTTGCGATACCGCTGTTCTCGATGAACGTGTACGACCGCGTCGTACCCAACCGTGCCGAGGAAACCCTCTGGGTGCTCGCGGTGGGCGCGGTACTCGTACTCGGCTTTGACCTCGCGCTGCGAACGCTGCGCGCCTACATCATCGACACCGCCGCGAAGCGGATCGACGTGTCGCTGTCGTCGAAGATCCTCGAACGCGTGCTGGGCATGCGGATGGAGTCGCGGCCCGAATCCGTCGGTTCGTTTGCGTCAAATCTGCGGGCGTTCGAGAGCGTGCGCGACTTCATCGCCTCGGCCACCGTCACCACGATGGTCGACCTGCCCTTCGTGTTTGTCTTTGCCCTCGTCGTAGCCTGGCTGTCGCCCTGGCTGCTGCTGCCCGCATTCGCCGGTGCAGTGATTGTGCTGTTCCTCGCCTTCGTGGTGCAGGACAAGATGCACGAACTGACCGAGACGAGCTATCGCGCCAGCGCGCAGCGCAACGCCACACTGGTCGAGAGCCTGGTCGGCATCGAGTCGATCAAGACCGCTGGCGCCGAGGGCTGGATCCAGCGCCGCTGGGAACGAACCACGCTATTCCTCGCCCAGGTCGGCACGCGCTCGAAGCTGCTCTCTTCGTTGATCGTCAACTTCTCTCAGACGGTGCAGCAGGCGGTGTCGGTCGTCGTGATCATCACCGGCGTGTATCTGCTGCTTGATGCCAAGCTCTCGATGGGCGGCATCATCGCCGCAAGCATGCTGACCGGCCGGATGCTGGCACCGCTGGGTCAGGTGGTCGGGCTGTTGCTGCAGTATCACAACGCACGCACCGCGCTGACCGGCATCGAACAGCAGATGACGCTGCCGATCGAACGCCCCGAAGACGCACCTTTCCTGCACCGCGCCCAGTTCCGCGGCGAAATCGAATTCCGCGACGTGAGCTTCCAGTATCCGGGCCGCGAGCAGTACGCGCTGCGGCGGGCTTCGTTCCGAATCACTGCGGGCGAGAAGGTCGGCGTGATCGGGCGAGTCGGCTCCGGCAAGACGACGCTGGAGAAACTGATCCTCGGGCTCTACCAGCCAACTGATGGCGCGGTGCTGGTCGATGGCATCGACACACGCCAGATCGATCCGGCCGAATTGCGCCGCGCGGTGGGCTTCGTGCCGCAAGACGCCACGCTGTTCTACGGCAGCCTGCGCCAGAACATCGCGCTGGGCGCACCCTTCGCCGACGATGCGGCGATCCTTGCGGCTGCGGACATCGCGGGCGTCACCGAGTTTGCCAATGCGCATCCGCGTGGCTTCGACATGCCGATTGGCGAGCGCGGCGAATCGCTATCGGGCGGGCAGCGGCAGGCGGTCGCGATCGCACGCGCCTTGCTGAACGATCCGCCGATGCTGCTACTCGACGAACCCTCCAGCAACATGGATCACCAGAGCGAAGACCGGCTCAAGAAGAAGCTGCGCGAGTTCGCACACGCCAAGACGCTGCTGTTGGTCACGCACCGCACCGCGCTGCTCGAACTGGTCGACCGCCTGATCGTCATCGACAACGGTCAGATCGTGGCAGACGGCCCCAAGGCGCAAGTCGTCGAAGCCCTGCAGCAAGGCCGCATCGGGAGGGCGCACTGATGAAGCTCCGCATCCCCGCCCTGCTCCAACGCGCCGGCCAGTGGTCCTTCCGCAAGACAACCGGGGCGCTCGATCGCTTGCTGCTGTTCGCCAGCAAGCGCGATCTGCACGACGACGCCGACTTCCTCGCCGACGCGGACTGGGCGATCGCCGAGCAAACGCCGCGCGGCGCGCGCCTCGCTGTCTGGATTTCGCTCGCGGCAGTGGTGACACTGATCATCTGGGCGGCGTTTGCGCAGATCGACGAAGTCACGCGGGGTGAAGGCAAAGTGATCCCGTTCTCACAGAACCAGCTGATCCAGAGCCTAGACGGCGGCATCGTGCAGCAGATCCTGGTGCGCGAAGGGCAAACGGTCGAGAAGGGTCAGTTGCTACTGAAGATCGACCCCACCCGCTTCGTCTCTTCACTGCGTGAAAACCGCTCACAGTACCTTTCACTGCTGGCCAAGGCGGCGCGCCTTGAAGCGATTGCGGAGGGGCACGAATACGAGCCGCCGCCGGAGGCGCTGAAAGAGGTGCCGGACGTGGTTGAGCAAGAGCGCGCCGCCTTCGAATCGAAGCGGCTTGAAGTGGAAGCCTCTGTCGGCATCGCACGCCAGCAACTCACCCAACGCACCCAGGAACTCAACGAAGTGCTCGCGCGCCGCGAGCAGGCATCGCAAAGCTACGAGCTCACCGCCCGCGAGCTGGAAGTCACCCGCCCGCTGACCAAAACCGGCGCCGTGTCCGACGTGGAACTGCTGCGCCTGGAACGCGATGTCGCACGCTACCGTGGCGAGCGCGACGCGGCGAACGCGCAGATTCCGCGCATCCAGGCAGCAATCAGGGAAGCGCAGCGCAAGATCCAAGAAGTGGAGCTGCAGATGAAGAACCAGGCGCGCTCGGAGCTCTCCGACGTCCGCGCAAAGCTTGGCGCTTTGTCCGAAGGCAGCGTGGCCCTCGCCGACCGTGTGAAGCAATCGGAGGTGCGCGCACCGATGCGCGGCACCGTGAAACAGATCTTCGTGCACACCGTTGGCGGCGTGGTGCAGCCAGGCAAGGAAGTGATCGCGATCGTGCCGAGCGACGACGCGCTGCTGCTCGAAGCCCGCGTACAGCCCAAGGATATCGCCTTCCTGCGCCCGGGCCAGAAGGCGCTGGTGAAGTTCACCGCCTACGATTTCTCGATTTACGGCGGACTCGAAGGCACGCTCGAACAGATCGGCGCCGACACCGTGGTGGACGAAAAAGGCAACGCTTTCTACGAAGTGCGCGTGCGCACGACGACCAGCACGATCGGGCCGAAGAAGCTGCCGATCATTCCGGGCATGGTCGCGGAAGTCGATATCCTGACTGGCAAGAAGTCGATCCTGACCTACCTGCTCAAACCCGTGATCCGCGCCAAGGCGGCGGCGATGACTGAACGATGACGCATCCGCTGCTGGTTCTTGCCACCCACGACGACCACCTTGCCCGGCGCTGGCATGCGCTCGGCGAGCGCTGGCCGATCGTGCGCGCCAATCGCTTTGATGCCCTGCCCGCTGGCGCACGGCTGGCACTAATCGACGCCGATCTCCCCGATCTGCCGCCGCTGGGCGATCCGCGCTGGCCGCGCCTAGCGGCCAGTTTGCGCATGGTCTTCGCGAGCAGCAGGCCGAACGATGGCGAGGGCCTCGCCGCAATCGAAGCTGGCTGCAGCGGCTACTGCCATGCTTTCGCGTCGCCGGAGCAACTGACCCAGGTCGTAGATGTTGTGGAATCTGGCGAACTCTGGGTAGGCCGCACGATACTCAACCGCCTGTTGCGCGCAGTGGGCCACGCCAGTAAGGCCCCCGTCGCACCCGGCTGGGCGGCCAGGCTCACCGAACGTGAGCAGCAAGTCGCGCAGCGCGCAGCACTCGGCGAATCGAACGCAGACATCGCCGCGGCGCTCGGCATCACCGAGCGGACGGTCAAATCCCACCTCAGCGCGGTGTTCGAAAAAATGGGCGTGGCCGACCGCCTGCAACTCGCGCTGCGTGTTCACGGCATCAAATAAGCGCGCCGTGTAACACCGTTTCACAAGCAGGCCCCGTCTCCCTGTCCTCGAGTACGATGCGCCGCCCCGCCGGGCAGTGTAATTTCGAAGGCAATCTGAATCAGTCCGTCCGGGAGACATTTCATGGCCACCACCACCAACCGCGCTGAAGGTATCGTTGCCCGCCTCGAAGGCAAGGCCTGGGTACGCGAAGCGGACGGCAGCCTGCGCCCGATCCACCTTGGCGATCGCATCGCCGAGGGGCAGGTGATCGTAACCGACAACGGCGCAGTGATCGAACTGCGGGGCCCACATGGCGACCCGGTAACCCTCGGCGGCGGGCGCGAGGTGCTGGCGGACGCGGGCTTGCTGACGCAAGACGCAGTGCCGGCGCAGGACGCCGCGCTGACGCCGCCCGATGCCGAACTCGAACGCGTGATCGCATCGCTTAACACGGGCACCGACCCGCTTGCCGAACTGGATCCGACGGCAGCCGGCCTTGTTGGTGGTAATGGTGGCGACGGACACGGTTTCGTGCGCCTGCTGCGCATCAGCGAGGGTGTAGACCCGCTGAGCTTCCAGACGAGCGGCCCGATCGCGACCGACACGGTCGATCGGCAGACGCTTTCAGCCGTCACCGCCGACGCCAACGCTGCGCCGGAAACAGCCCCACTGTCGGTGACCCTGCCGGAAGACACCAGCACCGGCATCCGGCTCGACGGCGTACTGAGCGACCCCAACGGCGACCCGGTCACCCTGATTGGCACGCCCACGGCGAGCGTCGGCACTGTCACCGTCAACATCGACGGCACCCTCACCTATACCCCGCCGCCCAACTACAACGGGCCGGCAACAATCATCTACACCGTCAGCGACGGCCGCGGCGCCACCACCGACGGCACCATCACCGTTAACGTCACGCCGGTGAATGACGCACCGACCGCAACCAACATTGCCGTCACAACACTGGAAGACACCCCTGTTGCAGGCCGCACGCCGGGGTCGGACGTTGATGGCGATACGCTGAGCTACGCCAAGGGCTCGGACCCCGCGCACGGCAGCGTCACCGTTAACACCGACGGCACCTGGGTCTACACCCCGACGAAGGATTACAACGGGCCGGACTCGTTCACGGTCACCGTGTCGGACGGCAAGGGCGGCACGGCCATTGCCACGGTAGATATCGGCGTCACCGCGGTCGATGACGTTGCAGTCATCACCCCCGCAACGCCGGGGGCGGATACCGGTGCGGTGAAGGAAGATGTCACGCTCACCGCCAGCGGCCAGCTCGTCGTCAGCGACGCGGACGCCGGCGAAGCCGTGTTCCAGCCGCAAACGGCGGTTGCCGGTGCGCATGGCAGCTTCTCGATCGACGCGGCCGGCAACTGGACTTACACGCTCAACAACGCCGACCCGGCCGTGCAGGCGCTCGGCGAAGGCCAGTCGCTGCCGAGCGAAGTCTTCACCGTCAGGAGTGCCGATGGCACGACCAGCACGGTGACGATCGCCATCACCGGCACCAACGATGGTGCGGTGATCACGCCGTCGGTTCCCGGCGGCGACACGGGCAGCGTCACCGAAGACGCCGTGCTGCTGGCGTCCGGTAAGCTGCTGGTCAGCGATGTCGACACCGGCGAGGCAGCCTTCCAGGCCGGCACTCAGGCCGGCACCTATGGCTCGCTCACGATTGATGCCGCCGGCAACTGGAGCTACTCGCTCAACAACGCAGCGGCCAATGTGCAGTCGCTCAAAGGCACTGACACGGTGACCGAGACGATCGTTGTGAAGAGCCTGGATGGCACGCCACACAGCATCGTGATCACGGTGCACGGCCAGGACGAAACAACCGCGTCGGGCAACGGCACCGTACAGGAAGACACCACGCTAACCAGCACGGGCACGCTCACCACCTCGGGGGTCGCCACCTTTGTGCCAGCAACCACAGCAGGCGCATACGGTGACCTGGTGGTTGCCGCTGACGGCACGTGGACGTACACGCTGCGCAACGCCGATAGCGCGGTGCAAGCGCTGAATGCAACGGACAGCAAGACGGAGACCTTCACGGTTGCGCTGTCCGACGGATCGAGCACCAGCATCACAATCACCGTGCTCGGCACCAACGATGGTGCGGTGATCACGCCGTCGGTTCCCGGCGGCGACACGGGCAGCGTCACCGAAGACGCCGTGCTGCTGGCGTCCGGTAAGCTGCTGGTCAGCGATGTCGACACCGGCGAGGCA
>JAJZLD010000149.1 GCA_021803785.1 Pseudomonadota bacterium
CGCCAGCGAACGCGCCGCGAGATTGGCCTCCAATACCCACAAGTGAAACCCGGTGGTAGTGGCGCTTGCGGCCATCCGGTCACACAGCGCCATCATCAGGCGCCGGCCCAGCCCTTCGCCTCTGAGCGCGGGCTGCACATGCAGGTTGTCGATCAGCGGCCCCCATGCCGGGTCGGCATCCGGACAGAGACAGCCGAAGCCGAGCAGGCCGCGGCGGTCTTCCATCAGCAATACCTCCAGCGGGGCGTCCACGCCATCTACTAGGCGGCGATGCCACAACGCGGCGCGTTCGCTGGCGAGCGCGCCGTCCAGGTAGTCATCGCGCAGCACACCGCGATAGGCGTTGCGCCAGCTCGTTGCGTGCAGCTGTGCGACGGCCGGCGCATCGGCTGCGCCGGCAATGCGGAAGCGGAGATCCTCCGCGATCAATGCATGTGCTCGTGCGTGCTCATGTCGCCGAGCGGCCGCACGGCGGCATCCACCGTAATCTGCTCACGCTTGCCGCCTTGTTCGACTTCCAGCGTCAGCTTCACGATGTCGCCATCCTTCACCGGCTCCTTCAGGTCGAGCAGCATCACGTGATAGCCGCCGGGCTTGAGTTCGACAGTCTTGCCAGCCGGTAGCGCGAGCTTCTGCACCGGGCTCATCTTCATGTTGTCGCCCACCATCTTCATTTCGTGCACCTCGGTTTTGCCGGCGATTGGCGACGAGGCGCCGACGAGCGCCGCGCCTTGTGCGCTGCTCAGTCGCATGAAGGCGCCCGTGGCCTTCTGTGACGGTGTCGTGCCGCGTACCCAGGCACCTTCGACCTTGACGTCGGAAGCGAGTGCGCTCCCCGTGCCGAATGCGAGCATAGATGCGAGCAGTGAAGCGATGACGTGGTGACGCATACGGAACTCCTTTGCAGTGGGTGGGCCGATCAAATACAAGCCGCGATTGTAGGGCGAGTTTCCGGTTTTTTCGCCGGTGCGCCCGGTGCTGCTGCCGCGCACAGGGTGTGAGCGCGCGCTATGCTCACTGCTTCATTGGCAAGGACATCTGCGCATGGATCAGGATCCTGGCGCGCGAACGCGCATCGACAAATGGCTCTGGGCCGCCCGCTTTTTCAAGACTCGCAGCCTCGCGACCGAGGCCGTCGAGGGTGGCAAGGTGCGGATCAATGGCCTGGGCGTGAAACCGGCGAAGGAGGTGCGTCCGGGTGACCGCGTGGCCTTCAGCCATGGCCAGGTCAGCCGCGAGGTCATCGTGCTCGGCATTGCGGACAAGCGTGGCCCGGCCCCGGTGGCCCAGCAGCTCTACGAGGAGACGGCGGAGAGCATCGCCGCACGCGAGCAGTTGGCCGATGCCCGGCGCCTGAAGGTGGAGCCGGCCGCCGCACGCCATGGCCGCCCGACCAAGCGCGAACGGCGCGACTACGAGCGTTGGCGCTCGTGAGCCGGGCCGGTTGCACTCTGTAAGAATCGTGAATGCGCAGCGTCGCGTGCGCGCGCTAGAGTGGCAGGCATGGAACGTAAAACGCTGATCTGGGTGATCGATGACGACCCCGAACTGCGGGCGCTGCTCGCCGAATACCTCGACCGCGAGGGATTCGATACGCGCGTGTTTGCCGATGCTGCCGATCCGGTGCGCCGCCTGCCGCGCGAACGCCCCGATCTGCTGGTGCTCGATCTGATGATGCCGGGTGAGGATGGCCTGTCGGTCTGCCGCCGCATTCGCGCCACCGGTGACGATGTGCCGATCATCATGCTGACCGCGCGCAATGATCCGATCGACCGCGTCGTCGGCATCGAGATGGGGGCCGACGACTACCTTGGCAAGCCCTTCCTGCCGCGCGAGCTGTCCGCCCGTATCCGCGCGGTGCTCAAGCGTCGCACTGCGCCGCGCGCTGGCGCCCCGCTGCCGGAAGAAGAGGCCGTCAGCTTCGGCGATTGCCGGCTCGATCTCTCCAGCCGGAGCCTGTGGCGACGCGGCGAGCGGGTCGAGATGACGACCGGTGAATTTGCCCTGCTGGCGGCGCTGGCGCGCCACCCGCATCAGCCGCTGACGCGCGAACGCCTGATCGAGATCGCTCGCGGGCCGGAGTCCGAAACCTACGAGCGCAGCATGGATGTGCAGATCTCGCGCGTGCGCCGCCTGGTCGAACCCGATCCGGCACGCCCGCGCCACATCCAGACGGTGTGGGGCGTGGGCTATGTGTTCGTGCCGGATCCGCCCGACCCCGCCGCCCCATGAGTCGACTGCGCCGCTGGTCGCAGTCGCTCAACCTGCGCCTCGCGCTGATCCTGTTTCTTGTTCTGGGTGGCAGCTACGGCCTGATGGCCTGGCTGCTACAGACCCATGTTGCCGACCTGCGTGCCGCCCAGGCGGCGCAAACAATTGCCGCACGGGTGAAGGCTGCCGAAGCGCAACTCGCCCAGGCGGGCGGCACGGTGCGTGACGATGTCCGGATCACCGAGGGCGATGAACCGCCGACGTTCGGCAGCGGCCGCGGCTGGATGCGCGCGCAACCGCCCGCAGCGGGCGAAGATCGGCCGCCTTCCGGGGGAGGCCGTCGCCTCCCGCCTGTGGGTGATCTGGGCGGCCCTGGCGGGCCGCCGCCCAACGATGCCGGCCCCGGCGCGCCACCGCATCTGCGCGGTCATGGCCTGCGTGTTGAACAGTTCGAAACCGCGCTGACCCAGGCGCTCGGGCGTCGTGCCGAGATTCGCCCCGGCGGCATGCGCGGCGAGGGGCCCGGCATATGGGTCCGCCTTGCCGGCAACGCGCCGAAGTGGCTGTGGGTGCCTGCTTCCGCACTGCCGTTTCCGCCGCCTATCCGCCGTTTCGATTCAGCGATCGTTGTGCCGGTACTCGGCTTCGTGATTGCGTTTGCGGCGGCGCTGTTCCTCGTCGTGCAGGTGAATCGCCCGCTGCGTCGCCTGGGCGATGCGCTGGAGGCGGTTGGCTCGGCCAGCGCGCCGCAGCCCTTGTCGCTGACCGGCGCGAGCGAGATCCGCGTGCTCGCGGGTCGCTTCAACGACATGCTCGCGCGCCTCGGCCGGCTTGAGAGCGACCGCACCACAATGCTGGCCGGCATTGCGCACGACCTGCGCACCCCGCTTACCCGCCTGCAACTGCAGATCGAACTTGCCGCAGGTCCGCAGGGCATCGACGACAAACGCAAGGCCGCGATGCTGCGCGAACTCGATCAGCTCGGCGAAATCATCGATCACTTCCGTCTCTTCGCCGGGGGTGCCGGTGGCGAGCCGTTCGAAACCCGCGAGCTCGCCTTGCTGCTCGAAGAAATGGCCGCGCCGTGGTGCGATCAGGGCTTGCAGCTCACCCTCGAACCCGGCCTGCGCGCGCAGGTGCGCTCCGCTGCGTTGCGACGCATCGTCGGCAACCTGCTCGGTAACGCGTTCGCCTACGGCGCACCGCCCGTGCAAATGGTGCTGCGCCGCGACGGCACGCACGCGCTGATCGAGATCGCCGATCACGGCCCCGGTATCCCTGCCGATCGCCTCGACGAAGCCCGCCGCCCGTTCACCCGCCTCGACGCCGCTCGCGGCGGCAGCGGCCACAGCGGGCTCGGCCTTGCGATCGTCGACCGCCTGATCGGCGAAATGGGCGGGCGGCTCGAACTCGAGAACCGCCAGGAAGGCGGGCTGCTGGCGCGGGTGACCCTTCCGTTGCTGGGCTAACGCCGGTACTCAGGTGGCGAGCGCGCTTTCCACGCGCAATATGGCGCGCTGGCTGAGTGCGGGCGAGGCTTGCCGCGCACGATCTCAAGCGGGCGCTGCGGTGTCGCTGGCGCAGCGCGAGGGCGGCCCGCCGGCCCCGATCAGGGCGTCAGTCCGGCAGCGGTGCGAACAGCGCCTGGAGCCCGGCTTCGTCGAATTTTGCGTCGCCCGCGTGGTCTTCGGAGAGGATGCCTGCGGCAAGTTCAGCCTTCTGTTCCTGCAGCGCGAGGATCTTTTCTTCGATGCTGCCGGCCACCACGAGCTTGTAGACGAACACGTTCTTCGTCTGGCCAATGCGGTGGGCGCGGTCGGTGGCCTGGTCTTCGGCGGCGGGGTTCCACCACGGGTCGAAGTGGATCACGGTGTCGGCGGCGGTGAGGTTGAGGCCCACGCCACCGGCCTTCAGGCTGATCAGGAAGACCGGCGCATCGCCGTTCTGGAACTGTTCCACCACGGCCTGGCGGTTGCGCGTGCTGCCGTCCAGCCGCACATGCGCGATCTTCGCCTCGGCGAGTGCGTCAGCGATCAGATCCAGCATCGTGGTGAATTGCGAGAACAGCAGCACCCGGCGGCCCTCTTCGATGAGGCCGGGCAGCAGATCCATCAGCAAGTCGAGCTTGGCGTGTTCCTTGACCTTTGCAGCGGCCGGCGTCTGCAGCAGGCGCGGATCGCAACACACCTGGCGCAGCTTGAGCAGCGCATCGAGGATCACGATCTGGCTGCGGGCAAAGCCGCGCGCGGCGACTTCGTCCCGGATGCGCTTGTCCATCGTCGCGCGCACGGTTTCGTAGAGGTCGCGCTGGCGGCCTTCGAGTTCGACGCTGCGCACGATGATGGTCTTGGGTGGCAGCTCGGCGGCCACGTCCTGCTTGCGCCGCCGCAGGATGAAGGGCGCCAGGCGCTTCGCCAAAAGCTCGCGGCGCAGCAGGTTGCCGTGCTTTTCGATCGGCGTGCGCCAGGCCTGCGTGAAGGCTTTGGCGTCGCCGAGGAAACCGGGCATCAGGAAGTCGAATTGCGACCACAGCTCACCGAGGTGGTTTTCCAGCGGCGTGCCGGTGAGGCAGAGCCGGTGCCGCGCATCGATTTCGCGTACCACCTGGGCGGCGAGGCTGCGCACGTTCTTCACCGTCTGCGCTTCGTCGAGGATCAGCAAGTGCCAACTGCGCGCGGTGAGCGCCTCGCGGTCGCGTGCGAGCAGCGGGTAAGTGGTCAGCACCACGTCGTGGGCGTCGATGGCGTCGAAGCGTTCGCGGCGATCGGCGCCGTGCAGCTTGAGCACCCGCAGGTCGGGCGCGAAGCGCGCGGCTTCCTGCTGCCAGTTGAACACCAGCGAGGTTGGCAGCACGACCAGCGAGGGGCGGTCCATGCGGCCGGCGCGCTTTTCGGTCAGCAGGTGGGCGAGGGTCTGCGCGGTTTTGCCGAGCCCCATGTCGTCCGCCAGGATGCCGCCCAGCTCATGTGCGCGCAGGTGCTGCATCCACGCGAGGCCTTCCTGCTGGTAGGCGCGCAGCGTGCCGGTGAATCCCTCGGGGGGTTCCACCGGTGCCACGTTCGCGGCATCGGCGAGGCGCGCAATCCAGGGCGCAAGGCGGTCTACGCCATCCAGCGTCCAGTCGCTGTCGGTGAAGGCCTGCTTGAGGCGCGGGGCATCCAGGGCGCTCAGTTTCAGCGTCGCGCCCGGCGTGTCGAACAGATCCACCAAGGTCGAGGCCAGTGGCTTGACGCGCGCCGCCGGCAGCTGAATGCGCGCGCCGTCCGGGCCGATCAGCTCGATCGCTTCGTCGTCGGCGATCGCTTCGATCGCGGCGCGGTCCAGCCAGCGGGCGTCGCGTCGGAACAGCGCATGCAGTAGCGGGGCAAGATCGAGCCTTTGGCCGGCGACCTCGATACCGAGCGAGAGCGCGAGCCAGCCGTTGGCATCCTCTTCCAGCTCGGCATGCCAGTCATCGACTGTCAGTACATGGTGGCGGAAGTCGGGTGCGCATTCGATCTGCCAGCCGGCGGCACGCAAGGCTGGGGCTTGCGCCGTAAAGAATTCGCGCCATGCTG
This sequence comes from Pseudomonadota bacterium, assembly GCA_021803785.1. Taxonomy (GTDB): domain Bacteria; phylum Pseudomonadota; class Gammaproteobacteria; order Burkholderiales; family Rhodocyclaceae; genus Niveibacterium. Next base: position 5,769 of record JAJZLD010000149.1, read on the forward strand.
TCTCGCTGGCAAGGCCCAGGATGCCTTCGGGCAGGCGTTCAAAGGTGTTGAGCACGTGCCTTGGCACGGGCGCGAACCCGGCACGGCGCAATGCGGCCAGCGCGTCGGCTTCGGCGGCGCTGTCGCGCACGATGCGGGCGGCACGGCCGTTGGGCAGCGTCGTCAGCGTTTCGCTGCTGCCCGCGGGCAGTTCCGCATCGCCGTACCGGAATGCGGCTTGCGCAAAGTCGTAGGTGGCGTGCAGCGTGTTGCGGTAGTCACGATGCGCCAGCAACTGCCACACATGCAGGCTTTTTAGCCGCAAGATCGGGCGCAACGGGGCTTCGAGCTGCGGCAGCGATGCGGGGGTTGGAAGCGGCAATTTCGGCGCCACTTCGGCGAGCACGCTGGCGACCAGACTCAATTCGGCGTTGTTGAGCGGCGGTAGCGACAGTGCTTCGGCCACGACTTCGGCATCGGGCAGGTCGAGTACGCCGCAGCGGCCCTCGGCGTCGATGTAGCGGAAGGGTTGCGTATGCAGCACCGCCAGCGCTGGCGGCGTGGTGTCGAGGTGTGCACGCAGGCCGCCCTCGCGAGTGGGCTGCCAGCTCATGCGGCCAGTGCGGCTGCGCCCCTTCTGCAACGGGATCTCCGCTTGTGGTGCCGCATCGTGTGCCTGCTCGAGGAAGGCGCGGCCGGTGTCGAGCAGGGCGTCGAGCAAGGCACTGCCATAGCGTCCGCTGATCGGTACTTCGCCCCAGTCGCCCGTGCGTGCGTTGCTGCGTTCAATCGCACGAATCTGCCGCAACACTGCGAGGTCCTCGTCGTTGACGAAGGCTGGCGGCTTGAGGAGTGCCTGATCGATGTTGTACCAAGGCTCGCGCTGCGCGATCTCGCCATTGGCGAGTCGCCTGACCTTGTGGATGCGCAGGCTCGCGCCGCTGCCGTGCGATCCGGGCGTGAGCATGTAATGCAGCATCTGCCGGTTGTCTGCCGCCTTGGGCTTGGTGCCAAGGCGCTGTTTGGCGATCCGGGTGCGCAGTTGCTGCGCCCATTCGAGCACCTCGGTTCGCGGCTTTTCCACCAATGCGCCGGGGCGTTGTGCGGCCAGCAGCAGGGCTACGACGTGCTTGCAGCGCGAGCCTACCGGGCAGGAACAGCGGCTGTCCAACTCCAGCGTGACTTCGCCGAATAGTTCGCGCCGTCTGATGCGCGCTGTCGTGCGGTAGGGGCGCGGCGCGCTGCCGCTAACCAGCGCGCTCAGCGCGTCGGCAGAGACGGTCAGTTCGCGCACCCGCCCGACGTATTGGCGGCCCTTCGCAATCGCAGCGCTGGTGAAGAGTTCGTGCAGCACGTCGTTGTTAACGCGGCTGAGCAGATCGGCAAGCGGCATTGTCGCGGCAAAAAAATGGGGTGGAACAGCATACTCGCAAGCACCGGCCGGTGCTGCTCAGTCTGCGCGCAGACGGCCGTCGATCATCGTCACCGAGCGGTCGCAACGTTCTGCAAGGCGCGGATCGTGGGTGACGATCAGGCAGGCCGATCCGCGCTCGCGGTTCACCTCGCGCATCAGCGCGAAGATTTCGTCGGCGGTGTGGGTGTCGAGGTTGCCGGTTGGCTCGTCGGCGAGGATCAGGCGCGGCCCGAGCAGCAGCGCGCGTGCAATTGCCACCCGTTGCTGTTGCCCGCCAGAGAGCTGGTTCGGCTTCTTGTGCGAATGCGCTTCAAGGCCGACGCGGCGCAGCAGTTCGCGCGCGGCGGCTTCGTGGGCGTCGGTGGCGCGGCCCTCGGCGATGATGCCGGGCATCATGGCGTTCTCCAGCGCGCTGAAAGCCGGCAGCAGGTGGTGGAACTGGAAGACGAAGCCTATGCTGCGGTTGCGCAGGCGGGTGAGGCCCGCATCGTCCTGCGTCGTCGAGTCGATGCCGTCGATTTCGATGCGGCCGGCGGTGGCGCGTTCGAGCAGGCCGACGATGTTGAGCAGCGTGCTCTTGCCGGAACCGGAAGGGCCGATCAGCGCGACGAACTCGCCCGCAGCAATGTCGAGGTCGATGCCGTGCAGGATCTCAGTCTCGACTTCGGTGCCGATGTTGTAGGACTTGCGGATGCCGGCGAGGCGGATCACGGGTTGTGTCATCGTCAGCTCCGGATCGCGTCGACCGGGTCGAGCGCGGCGGCGCGCCGCGCCGGGATCATCGCCGCGAGCGTGCCGACCACGGTGGCGATGAGGCAGGCGCCGATCACGATATTGGCTGGCAGTTCGGGCGAGAAGATCGGTGTGCCATCACCGTTGCGGAACACCGAGGCGAAGATCTGCAACAGCCCCCAGCCAAGCGAGGCGCCGAGCGCCGAACCCACGCTGCCCACCAGCGCACCCTGGATCAGGAATTCGACGGCGTTGCT
>JAJZLD010000150.1 GCA_021803785.1 Pseudomonadota bacterium
CGGCATGCTGGCGGAAGGCCGCACGATAGTCTGGCTGGGCGGCGCATTGACCGTACTGGTATTACTTGCGGCCTGGTTCGCTGCCGGGCGGATCGCTGAGCCGATCGTGCGCCTCACTGCGCTGGCGGACCAGGTCGGCGTTGAGGGGCCGACGCCACGTCTGCCGGTGGAGGCGGGCGGCGAGGTCGGGCGACTCGCACGCGCGATCCAGGCGATGACCGAACGCCTCGAAGAGACGCTCGCGCGGCTCGCAGCCCAGGTCGAGGAGCAGCGCGCCACCGCGTCGCGGCTGCAGATCAGCGAGTCGCGGTTTGCCGCGTTGTTCAACCTTTCGCCGCTGCCTTTGCTGTTGTCCGATCGCGCCAGCGGAGAAATCATCGATCTCAATGCAGCCTTCGTCGCCCAGTTCGGCGCAGAGAGCACAGCCTTGCTCGGTCGAACTTTGCTTGACCTGCGCGACGACCCGCGCTACCCCGATCTCGAGCAACTCGCTTGCCGCTTGGGCGAGCGCGGCGATGTCGACGCGCTTGAGATGCTCGACGCAGCCGGCGGCGCAGTTTGGCTGAGGATCTTCGCGCGCGCCTTCGAGGCCGGTGAGCGGTCGCTTGCAATCTGGACCTGCGTCGATGTGAGCGAGGCCGAGCAGACCCGACGCGCGCTCGAAGAACTGAACGCCTCGCTCGAAAGCCGCGTGGAGCGGCGCACCTCCGAGTTGCGTGAAACGCTTGCGCGCTTGCAACAGGCGCAGGACGAACTGGTCCGCTCGGAAAAACTGGCGGCGCTGGGCGGGCTGGTGGCCGGCGTGGCGCACGAACTCAACACGCCGATCGGTAACAGCGTAACGGTGGCCAGCACGATCGGTGAAATGACGCAGAAGCTTGCCGCTCAGATGCGTGCCGGGCAACTGCGGCGCTCACAGCTGGACGAGTACCTGCAAACAATGGTCGACGCGACCCGTCTGATCGAACGCAACCTCGCGCGCGCGCGGACCCTCGTCACCAGCTTCAAGCAGGTGTCGGTCGACCGCGTCAGCGAGGCGCGGCGCAAGTTCGACCTTGCGGACGTTGTCGCCGAAGTGGCGGAAACGCTCGCCCCGGGCCTGCGCGGCCAACCCGGCCGACTTGAACTTGATTTGCGCAGCGTTACGATGGACAGCTATCCCGGCGCCATCGGACAGATCGTTACCAACCTGGTGAATAACGCGATGCTGCACGCCTTTGAAGGGCGCGAGGACGGCCATGTCGTGATCAGTTCTGCGCAGTTGTCCGATGGATCAGCGGAGTTGTGCTGCCGCGACGACGGTTGCGGTATGGACGCCGAGACACTGCGCAAGATCTTCGACCCCTTCTTCACCACCAAATTCGGGCGCGGCGGCAGTGGTCTGGGCATGCACATCGTCTATAACCTCGTGACCCGCGCGCTCGGTGGCCGCATCCAGGTCGATAGCCAGCCGGGGCTCGGCGCCAGCTTCCGCATCGTGATGCCGCAGGTCGCGCCCGATACAGGCGAATGATCCGGCGTTAAAGCAAAGCCCGTCGATGCCGTAGTCCTTCTGGTGACAAAGGGAGCCAAGGCCACAAGGATGCCAGCAAGAGAAACCGTTTCGCCGACACGCCGCAGCGCCTTGCGCGCTGCGCTTTGCTATGCGGCGGTCGCGCTGGCGGGCTGTGATCGACAGGCGCCCGCGCGCGCGGCGCCAACGCTGCGGATCGCGATCGACCTGTGGGCCGGCTACTACCCGCTGCTGCTTGCGCGCGAGCTGGGCTACCTGAAGGCGGCGGGGGTCGAGGTCGAGATCTCGCTGCCGGAAAATACCCATCGGCTGCTGAGTGACTTCTCGGCGGGCAGCTACGACGGCGTGTGTGTATCGCTGGGCGACGTCATCACGCTGACGCGAACATCGCCCGACATCCGTATGGTGCTTGCGTCGGACGAGTCGGCCGGTGGCGACGTCCTGCTCGCACGCGAGCCCTTCGCCGATGCTGCGGCCCTGCGCGGCAAACGCATCGGCACCTCGCTTGGCGGCTTCGGTGAGTTGCTGGTGTTGCGCTACCTCGCGCGCTTCGGCCTGTCGTTCGATGATGTGAAGCTGGTCAATGCGGATGCGTCGTCGGTGCCCGAGCTGCTCAAGCGGGGCGAAGTCGACGTCGGCCATTGTTGGGAGCCCTATGTCTCGATAGCGCGGAACAGTGGTTTCAAGGCCGTGTTTTCGAGCGCCGAAACGCCTGGGCTGATCGTCGACGGGCTGATATTCCGCCTTGGCGTTATCGAATCGCGGCCGGACGCGGTGCGGGCCGTCGTGGCTGCGTGGTTTCGTGCGCTTGCCTGGTGGGATAGCCATCCCGCCGAGGGTGACCAGCGCCTTCTGGTGCTGCTCAAGGGGCGCACCAACGACGTCAGCCGCGATGGCATCAAGCTGCTGGGGCTGGCGGAGAACCGCGCGAAGTTCCGCCGCGGCGACACCGACAGTTCGATCGTTCATGTCGCCGATCAGTACATCCAGCACTTCAGCTCGCGCGGCTACCTGATCCGGAGGCCAGAGCCGGCCTCTTTGATTGATTTGCGCATGCTGCCGTGAAGATCCGCGGCCAGCTCCTCGTCACGCTCGCGCTGGTCGCGCTCGTGCCGCTCTACGTGGCCGGCTGGATCGCGCTGCGCGCCAACGAGTACGCTCGGGCGGAGCAGGCGGACCATGCGCTGCTGGTGCGGGCCGGCGAAGTTGCGGCGGCGATCGACACCTTTGCCGCGGCCACCCTGGACGGCCTGCGCGCGGACAGCCATCTTCCCGCGTTGCGGCGCTATCTCGCCGCCGACGATGAGCGCCGTGCCTTGTTGGTCTCGGAGCTGGTGGAAACCTTGCGTAACACCGTGATCAAGGATCCGATTCATGTTGGCTCCGCCGCGCTGCTCGATCGAGACGGCCGTGTGATGGTCGACACCGAGCTTGGGCGGGTTGGCGCCAGCGAGGCCGACAACCTCTGGTTCCGTCAGGCGGTCGATTCCGGCATGCCCAGTCTCTCTGGCCCCTTCTTTGGTGCCGACGGTGCAGCGCTGTGGGCATCGGTGCCGATTCACGATGGCGGTGGTCGCGTGGTCGGCGTGCTGCGCCTGCGGATCTCGGCCGCGCGGCTGCAGGAGTTTGTACGACGTGACCAGGCGCGCGATCCGGGTGGCGGCTTCAGTGTGTTGTTCGACAGTGCCGGCGTCGCGATCGCCCACGGCGAGGATGGTCGCCTGCAGGGCCGCGTGGTGTTTGGGGCTGACCGTGCCAGTTTGGCTCGCCTCAAGGCGGAACGCAGGGTTGCGAGCGATCTGTCGGTGTTGGCGCGCCAGCCCGCGGCGCTGGTTGATGGGGTGAGCTGGGCCGATATCAACGGCGATGGCGCTGACGAGCGCGTCGCCGTAGTGGCTCTGAATACCGCGCCCTGGCGCCTTGCACTGGCCGAACCGAGCTCGGTGTACTTCGCACCCTATGCCCGGGTCTCGACGGCGGTGATGGCGCTCGGGCTCATGGTGACCATGCTGATCGTCGGGGCTGCGTGGCTGGTGTCGGCCCGCATCGCGAAGCCGATCGTGCAGCTGACCGATGCGGCCGAACGCATCGGCACCGGCGAACAGGCGATTCTGCCAACTGGCGCCAGCGGAGAAATCGGCCAGCTCGCGCGCGCCTTTGCGAATGGCGATCTGCGCCTGCGCGAATCGCGTGCCGCGCTGGAATCGCTCAATGCCACGCTCGAAGCGCGTGTGCAGTCGCGTACGGCTGAGTTGAGCCAGGCGCTGGAGCGACTGCAGCTTGCGCAGGATGAGCTGATCCGGTCCGAGAAGTTCATTGCGCTGGGGGGGCTTGTCGCGGGCATTGCGCATGAGCTCAACACGCCGATCGGCAACAGCGTGACGGTGGCGAGTGCCTTGATGGCGCAGTCGCGCCAGTTGCAACGCGATGTGGCGGAAAACCAGTTGCGCCGTTCCTCACTCATCGATTACGCCAACAACGTCAGCGATGCGGCGGGTCTGCTGGTGCGCAACCTTGAGCGGGCGCACGAGCTGGTGGCGAGCTTCAAGCAGGTGTCGGTCGATCGCGTCAGTGAGAAACGCCGCGAGTTCGATCTGGCGACCACGGTGCGCGAAGTGGTCGCCACGATGGCGCCGGTGACGCGGCACCAGGGTGTCGAGATCGAACTGATTCTGGAAGAAGGTGTGGTGCTGGACAGCTACCCGGGTCCGCTCGGCCAGATCATCACCAACTTCATCAACAACGCGCTGATCCATGCGTTCGAAGATCGCGATCATGGCCATCTGCGGATCACTGCCGCGCGCAGCGGGTCGTGCGACTGCACGCTCGCGTGCCGCGACGACGGTGTCGGGATTCCGCAAGAGCAACTCAAACGGATATTCGACCCCTTCTTCACCACCAAGCTCGGTCGCGGCGGCAGCGGTCTTGGCCTCAGCATCGTCTACAACCTGGTCAGCGGCGTGCTGGGCGGGCGGATCGATGTCGAGAGTACGCCGGGCGAGGGGACCTGCTTCGTCGTAACCATCCCGCTTGTCGCGCCTGACGCGACGCCAAACGCCTAACGCAAAGCCTGGCGCGGGTTGCGCGAAGGCCTGCGATACCATCAAGGTGACGCCGGATCATGGCTCCGAGCGCCAGCAGTGGGCTCGGCGCCACGCCACATCCACTGCGGGCGGGCGCCACCAACCTGCGATAATCGCGGCTGTTTCCGCAGCAGATGCCTTAGCCCATGCACAACGCGCCCGAAACCGGTACCGAAAACAATCCAGAGCTCGATCTTTTCGGCAGCGATGCTGAACAGGCGGACGAGCCGCAAGCCGAAGCGCCGGCTGAACCCCCGGCCCCGCCCGCACCGCCGACGCTCGCCGAACTGCCCGACGATCACCTGCCGATCGCCGCGTTTGCCGAGCGCGCCTACCTCGCCTATGCGATGAGCGTGGTGCGCGGCCGCGCGCTGCCGCAGGTGGAAGACGGCCTGAAGCCGGTGCAGCGCCGTATCCTGTACGCGATGCACGAGATGCGGCTCACGCCAGGCGCCAAGCCGGTGAAGAGCGCGCGCGTGGTCGGCGACGTGATCGGCAAGCTGCACCCGCACGGCGACACCGCGGTGTATGACGCTGCGGTGCGGCTGGCGCAGGACTTCACGCTGCGCTACCCGCTGATCGACGGCCAGGGCAACTTCGGTTCGCGCGACGGCGATGGCGCGGCGGCGATGCGTTACACCGAAATGCGCCTCACGCCGCTGGCCGAGCTGCTGCTCGGCGAGATCGACCGCGGCACGGTGGATTTCGTGCCGAACTACGACGGCGCCTGGCAGGAGCCCAAGCTCTTCCCTGCACGTCTGCCGATGCTGCTGCTCAACGGCGCTTCGGGTATCGCGGTCGGCATGGCGACCGAATGCCCGCCGCACAATCTGCGCGAGGTTTCGGCCGCGGCGCAGCTCTTGATCAAGAAGCCGGAATCGACGCTGGACGACGTGATGGCGCTGCTGCCCGGGCCGGACTTCCCCGGCGGCGGCCAGCTGATCTCGCCGCCGCAAGCGCTGCGCGACGCCTACGCCGGCGGCCGCGGCAGCCTGCGGATGCGCGCGCGCTGGCGCGTCGAACCGCTTGCGCGCGGTGCCTGGCGCATCATCGTCAACGAGATGCCGCATGGCGTGTCCGTCTCCAAGGTGCTCTCCGAAATCGAGGCGCTGACCAACCCGCAGCCCAAAGCCGGCAAGAAGGAAGTCTCTGCGGAGGAGAAGGCGACCAAGGCGCTGGTGCTGGGCGTGCTCGACACCGCGCGCGACGAATCCTCCGACAAGGAGGCCGTGCGTCTGGTGCTCGAACCCAAGAGCCGCACGCAAGACCCGGAAGAGCTGATGCGGGTGCTGCTGGTGCACACCTCGCTCGAATCCTCGGTGTCGATCAACCTCACGGTTATCGGCCGCGACGGCCGCCCGGCGCAGAAGGGCTTGCTGGCGGTGCTGCATGAGTGGATCGCCTTCCGCTTCGATACCGTCGAGCGCCGCACGCGGCACCGGCTCGGCGAAGTCGACCGCCGCATCCACATCCTCGAAGGCCGCGCCATCGTCTGGTTGCATATCGACGAGGTGATCCGCGTGATCCGTGAGGCTGAGGAGCCCAAGGCCGAGCTGATGGCGCGCTTCAAGCTCAGCGAGATCCAGGCCGAGGACATTCTTGAGATTCGCCTGCGTCAGTTGGCACGGCTCGAATACATCAAGATCGAATCGGAACTGGCCGAACTGCGCGTCGAACGCTCCAAGCTGGTTGAGCTGCTCGAAGACCGCGGCGCGATGACGCGGCTGATCCTCAAGGAAATCGCCGAGGATGCAAAGAAGTTTGGCGACGACCGCCGCACGCTGATCGAAGCCGCGCAGCCGGTGGTGGCGGCCGAAGCGCCGGTGCTCGACGAGCCGGTCACCGTGATTCTCTCGCGCAATGGCTGGGTACGCGCGCGCCAGGGCCACGGCGTGGATCGCGCGGCGCTGACCTACAAGCCTGGCGATGGCGAGTTCGCGGTGATCGAAACGCGTACGCCCTGGCCGCTGCTGATCATCGACACCCAGGGTCGCGCCTACTCGGTGCGCATCCAGGATCTGCCCGGTGGGCGCGGCGACGGCGTGCCGATCACCACGTTGATCGAATTGCAGAACGGCGCACGCGTGGCGCAGGCGCTCTCGGGCGACCCGGCGAAGGAATATCTCTTCGCCAACTCCGGCAGCTACGGTTTCATCACCACCTTGTCCGAACTTGCCGGCCGTAATCGCGCCGGCAAAGCCTTCATGACGCTGGAAGACAAGGAAGAAGTGCTGCGCCCGATGCCTTGCGAGGGCGAGTGGATTGCTGCTGCGTCGGCCAATGGGCGGCTCCTGTGGTTCCCGCGCGCCGAGATGAAGGTGATGCCGCGTGGCCGTGGCGTGATCGTCATGGGCCTGGACGACAAGGAAACGCTCAATGCGGTCGCCTGCCCGGCCGAGCCGGTGGTCACCGTCAGGGGCATCGGCCGTGGCGGCAAGGAGATCGTGGTGGAGGTGAAGGGCGTTGCGCTGCAGGCCTGCGTTGGCAAGCGGGCGCGCAAGGGCAGTGCGATTGTGCCGAAAGTCAAGCCGACGGCGATGCAATAGGTCGAGATCGCGATCGTCCAGATGACGGCAGCGGCCGCATTGTCACGGTGTGTATCGCAGCCGCTCCGCGATACGTTACGTGATGCGAATCCTCAGCCGTCAGATGCCGGCGGCACCACCTTGAGCACTTCGTCCAGCGTTGTCGTGCCGCTGGCCACTTTGGCCGCACCCGAAACGCGCAGCGGTTTCATGCCGTCGCGGTAGGCCTGCGTGCGCAGCGCGGCGATGTCGGCCTCGCGTGTGATCAGTGCGCGCAGCGACGGGTTCATCAGCAGGATCTCGTACAAGCCGATGCGGCCCGAATAGCCCGTCATGCGGCACTCCAGGCAGCCGACAGGGCGGTAGATCTGCGCTGGGCGGTTGGCGCGGAAGGGCGCGACGAGCGCATCCCACAACGCGCCCTCGTCTTCCCGAGGCGGCGCTGGCTGCTTGCAGTGCGGGCACAGCGTGCGGGCGAGTCGTTGCGCCATCACACCGAGCAGCGTCGCGCTCAGCAGGTAGGATGGTACGCCCAGGTCGAGCATGCGGGTGATCGCGGCGGGCGCATCGTTGGTGTGCAGCGTCGAGAGCACAAGGTGGCCGGTCAGCGCGGCCTGGATCGCCATCTCCGCGGTCTCCAGGTCGCGGATCTCGCCGATCATGATGATGTCCGGGTCCTGCCGCAGCAGCGCGCGTACGCCGTCGGCAAAGCCCAGGTCAATCGACGGCTGCACCTGCATCTGGTTGAACGCGGGCTCGACCATCTCGATCGGATCTTCGATCGTGCAGACGTTCACCTCCGGCGTGGCGAGGTGTTTGAGCGTTGAATACAGCGTGGTGGTCTTGCCCGAGCCGGTTGGGCCGGTGACCAGGATGATGCCGTTGGGCTGGCGCACCATCGCATTCCAGCGCGCCTGGTCTTCCTCGCCGAAACCCAGTTCCGAGAAGTTGCGCACC
>JAJZLD010000151.1 GCA_021803785.1 Pseudomonadota bacterium
TATAGGCGACACGCTCGAAATCCGGCGCTTCGACCAGCGTCACGCCATCCAGCCCGGAGACGCCCACGCGGATATGCCGCGTGGTCTCGGCCATGTTCATCATCTGCAAGGTGTAGATGTTCTCGATCAGGCCGCCTTCAACCTCGCGTGACAGCGTCGTGCGGTCGCGGATCACATCCACACGCAGGGTTTCGCGGTGGGCAAGCGACCAGCCCGCCGCAACGATGATCGCGAGCAGCACCGACAGGTACGCCAGCACCCGCGGCCGGATCACATGGCGCAGCACATCGCGCATGCCCCAATGCTGCTTCATCGCATTCTCTGTGGTGTAGCGGATCAGCCCACGCGGCGAGCCAACCTTGTCCATCACCTGATCGCAGGCATCGATACAGGCCGCGCAGCCAATGCATTCGTACTGCAGACCGTCACGGATATCGATGCCGGTGGGACACACCTGCACGCAGATACCGCAGTCGACGCAATCGCCCAGCTTCTGCTCGCTCTGCTTGCGCTTGGCCCCGCGTGGCTCGCCACGCTCGGGGTCGTAGGTGATGATCAGGGTGTCCGGATCGAACATCACGCCCTGGAAACGCGCATAGGGGCACATGTACTTGCACACCTGCTCGCGCATCACACCGGCCATCAGGTAAGTGAAGCCACCGTAGAAGCAGATCCAGAACAACTCCCAGCCGCCCAACTCAAAGCGGGCGATGTTCGGCAGCAGCTCACGGATCGGCGAGAAGTAGCCAACGAAGGTAATGCCGGTCCATAAGGACAGTGCGCCCCAAGCGCCATACTTGGCAGCCTTGGTGGCGAATTTCGTGAAGCTGGGCGGCGCGTTGTCCAGCTTCATCCGTTTGGCGCGGTCACCTTCGATCTTGCGCTCGATCCAGAGGAAGATCTCGGTATAGACCGTCTGCGGGCAGGCATAGCCACACCACAGGCGCCCCGCCACCGCGGTGAACAAGAACAACGAGTAGGCGCAGATGATCAGCAGCACGGTCAGATAGAACACGTCCTGCGGCCAGAAAACCCAGCCAAACAGATAGAACTTGCGCTCCGTCAGGTGGAACAGCACCGCCTGACGATCGTTCCACTGCACCCAGGCCAGGCCATAGAACAAGAGCTGCGTGAGCCACACCATTGCCCAGCGCCAACGGGCGAAGATGCCGCTCACTGCACGCGGATACACCTTGCGGCGCACCTCGTACAAGGCGACTTCGTCGGCGGCTTTAACCGGTTTGACGGACATGGCGACGGGCTTGGCTTCGGACATGGGCACACGCTGGAATCGACTGATTTGGCGATTCTTGTGGTCACGCGATCTGCCGATATTGATATAACCCAATAACTATAAAGTTTCTCAGAAATTCCATGGCCTGCCTGGTGTTCGGTTCACAACGTTCGATTTAGAATTCTTAAAATCGCTTGTTGGTTATATAACGCTTGTTTGTTTTTGGAGATCCCCCCATGAAATTCGTCATTATCGGAGGCGTCGCCGGTGGCGCCACCGCCGCCGCCCGCATCCGCCGCAACGATGAATCCGCCCAGATCGTGATGGTCGAGCGCGGCCCCTACATTAGCTTCGCCAACTGCGGCCTGCCCTATCACATTTCCGGCGCGATTGCCGAGCGCGAACAGTTGCTGGTCACCAGTGAAGATGCGTTCGAGGCGCGCTATCGCGTCGATGTGCGTAGCCGCACCGAAGCCATCGCGATCGACCGTGCGGCGAAAACCGTGCGCCTGCGCAATCTCGCCACCGGAGAGGAGTACGACGAGCCTTACGATCGCCTGCTGCTCGCCCCCGGCGCCGAGCCGGTGCGGCCGAAGCTGCCAGGCATCGAGTCGAAGCGGGTGTTCGGCCTGCGCAACATCCCGGATCTCGACCGCATCATGGATCACCTCAAGGCCGAGCAGCCGCGCCGCGCGGTCGTGATCGGAGGCGGCTATATCGGTATCGAGGTCGCGGAGAACTTCCATGAACGCGGACTCTTCACTACCCTCGTCGAAGGGGCGGATCAGATCCTCGCACCGCTCGATTACGAAATGGCCGCGATCGTGCATGCCCATATGCGCGAAAAAAATGTCGAGCTCTACCTCTCCGACAAGATCGAGCGCTTCGAGGACAAGGCCGACCACACCGTCGTCTACCTGCAAAGCGGCAAGCGCTTGCAAGCCGATGTGGTGGTGCTGGCGATTGGCGTGCGGCCGGAGACTACGTTGGCACGCGCTGCCGGGCTCGCAATCGGCGCGACCGGCGGCATCAAGGTCAACGAATACCTGCAAACCTCCGACGAGGCGATCTACGCGGTGGGGGATGCGATCGAAGTCACGCAGACGCTCAACGGCCGCCAAGCGCTGATTCCACTCGCTGGCCCGGCCAATCGCCAGGGTCGCATGGCGGCCGATAACATGGTGCATGGCAACCAACAGGCCTACCGCGGCACGCTCGGCACCGCCATCCTCAAGGCTTTCGACCTCGCGGCCGCCTCCACCGGCCTCAACGAGAAGCAACTGATCGCTGCAGGCGTCGAATACCGCAGCAGCATCACTCACAGCGGCTCCCACGCCAGCTACTACCCCGGCGCCAAGCAGATCAGTCTGAAGCTACTCTATGCGCCGGACGGCAAAATCCTCGGCGCGCAGGCAGTAGGCGCGGAGGGCGCCGACAAGCGCATCGACGTCATCGCCACCGCGATCCACGCCGGCATGACGGTTGAAGACCTGACCGAACTGGAACTGGCCTACGCGCCACCCTTCGGCTCGGCCAAGGACCCTGTGAACATCGCCGGCTACGTGGCCGTCAACGTGTTGAACGGTTCACACGAGATGCTCGACTGGCGCGCGCTGCAGGGCATCGACCCGGCCTCTGTGCAGCTGATCGACGTGCGCACCACTGAGGAGTTCGAGCTCGGTACGATCCGAGGCGCACGCCACATCGACGTCAACAGCCTGCGCGAGCATCTGGCGGATCTCGACCCATCCAAACCGACCATTGTGTTCTGCCAAATCGGCCTGCGCGGTTACCTGGCCTACCGCATCCTCAAGCAGGCGGGCTTTGCAGACGTGCGCAACCTCTCCGGCGGCTACAAGACCTACGCCTGGGCGATCGACAAGCAATCGAACCCGGACATCTTCGACTACGAGGATATCAAGCGCCGCGACCAGGATGAGATCGACGCCGAGCGCGGTGGCCGCTGCGCGATCGTCGCCAACGCCGGCAACCGCCACACGCTCAACGCGGTCGGTCTGCAATGCCCCGGTCCGATCATGAAGACCTATCGCGCGATCGACGCGATGAACGAAGGCGAGCTGCTTGAAGTCACGGCCTCGGACCCCGCCTTCGGCCGCGACATCCGCGCGTGGGCTAAGAAGACCGGCAACGACGTGCTCTCGGTCGAGACCGATAAGGGCCTCGTGACGGTGCTGATCCGCAAGGGCAAGTCTGCCCCCGCCCTACCCGCCCCCAGCGCCGCCCAACTTCTACCTGCGCGCGACAAGACCACCTTGGTCGTTTTCAGCGGCGATCTCGACAAGGTCATGGCCAGCCTCATCATCGCCAACGGCGCGCTGGCGATGGGCAAACCGGTCTCGGTGTTCTTCACCTTCTGGGGGCTTAACGTGCTGCGTCGGGCCGATGCGCCAGCCGTACCCAAGGGCTTCATGGACAAAATGTTCGGCGCAATGATGCCGGCCGGCACCGAGCGCCTGAACTCGATCTCGAAGATGAACTTCGCCGGCATGGGCGCGAAGCTGATCCGCACCGTGATGCGCCAGAAAGGCGTCGAAACCCCGACCACGCTGCTCAAGAATCTCGTGGACGGCGGCGCACAGCTGATCGCCTGCAACATGTCGATGGACGTGATGGGTATCCGCAAGGAAGAGCTCATCGACGGCGTCGAGCTCGGCGGGGTCGCGGCCTTCCTTGGCGAAGCGGCGGAGTCCGGTACGACCTTGTTCATCTGAGTCTGGCGCATACGCATCGAACGCGGCCGCGCGCCGTGTTCGATGCGATAGCCCATGGAGACACTCGCCGAACGCTGGCGTACACACGAGCGCGAACTGCGCGGCTGCTTGCTGCACCTCAGGAGCAGATCGTCGAATCAGTCGCACAGCAGCGCAGCGTGGAAATCGCGCGGGAGAAGGTCGAAGACATACAGAAGATCATGGCTTACGGAGTCATGCGGACGCCCGCCGTGGTGATCGACGGCAGGGTCGTACACGCTGGCGGCGTGCGGGCCCCGGCAACGGTAGCTCAATGGTTCGAGAGCCCGGCTGGCCGCTGAATCGTAGCCGGAACCTTTCCTGAGTAATTTAATCAACTATTCAGGAGGTTCAAGCCATGGTTTCGGACAACAGCCGTTTCACCCGCGAGACGATTACTCATCTGTACGACTGGAGCGCCCGCCAACGCAGCTTGCGCATCACGCGCCCACGCGGCTACCGCTTCACGCCGGGGCAATTTGCACGCATAGGCATCCAACGCGCCGATGGCGGCTTCGTGTGGCGCGCGCTATCGATATGCTCGGCGGCGTGGGACGACGAACTTGAGTTCCTTGTCGTCCACATCGCGAACGGCCCGTTCTCGAACGAACTCTGGCCGCTCACACCGGGCAGCAACTTGTTGCTCGACGCGACCTCGCAGGGTTTTCTGACGATCGACCGCTTCGCGGACGGCAGCGACCTTTGGTTGCTCTCAACCGGCACCGGCCTCGCCCCCTTCGTCTCTATCCTTCGCGACCCCACGACATGGCAACGCTTCGAGCGCATCGTCGCGGTGCACTGCGTGCGCGAATCGTCCGAACTGGCCTACCGTGATGCGTTGGAACCCGCGGCCGATCACCCGCTGTTTGAGGATCGCCGTGCCCGCTTTACCTATGTGCCCGTCGTCACCCAAGAGGCCGGCTTCACGGGCCTGCGCGAACGCATTCCGGCGCTGCTCGCATCGGGCGCGCTCGAATCGGCCGCTGGACTCACGCTTACGCCCGAGCGCTCTCGTTTCATGGTCTGCGGCGGCCCAGCGATGGTCGAAGACACACACCGACAACTGATGCGGATGGGCTACCGACTCAGCCGCCTGCGTGCGCCCGCCCATATCGCGTTGGAGAACGGTTGGTAGAAGCTGCCTCAAAAAAAAGCGCGACCAAGCGATCGCGCTTTTCGGTGCGGCGAACCGCCCGCCTCAGCCGAAACGCCCGGTGATGTAGTCCTCGGTGGCTTTCTTCTTCGGGCGCATGAAGACATCGTCGGTCACGCCGTACTCGATCAATTCCCCGAGATACATGTAGGCGGTGTAGTCCGACACGCGCGCGGCCTGCTGCATGTTGTGCGTGACGATCAGGATCGTCACGCGCTCGCGCAGCTCGGTCACCAGTTCTTCGATGTTCGCGGTCGCGATCGGATCGAGCGCCGAGGTCGGCTCATCGAACAACAGCAGTTCGGGGTCGGTCGCAAGACAGCGCGCAATGCAGAGGCGCTGCTGCTGGCCGCCGGACAGTGCGGTCGCCGGCGCATGCAGGCGATCCTTCACCTCGTTCCACAACGAGGCGCCGCGAAGCGCGTTCTCGACCTTGTCGTCGAGCACGCTGCGGCGGCTCTCGCCGCGCACCTTCAGGCCGTAGGCGACGTTCTCGTAGATCGACTTCGGAAACGGGTTCGGCTTCTGGAACACCATGCCGATGCGCATGCGCACCTCGATCGGGTCGACCTTCGGGTCGAGGATGTTGGTGTTGTCCGGATGCAGCACGATCGACCCCTGATAGCGGTTACCCGGGTAGAGATCATGCATGCGATTGAAAGACCGCAGCAGCGTCGATTTGCCACAGCCGGAAGGCCCGATCAGCGCAGTGACGCGCTTTTCAACCACCGGCAGGTTGATCGACTTCAGCGCGTGGAAAGCACCGTAGTAGAAGTTGAAATCGCGGGTTTCAGCCTTGGTCGGCAGCGTCTGGTTGGTCGTCGTCATGAAAGTATCTTTGTTCGTTCGCGATATCGGTTTGCGGCTTACCAGGAGATCGACTTGCGCAGGCGATAGCGCAGCCAGATCGCAACGCCGTTCATCATCAGCGTCATGAATACGAGGATCAGGCCGGCGGCCGCAGCGTTCTGCTGGAACGCCTCTTCCGGACGCGAAGTCCAGTTAAACATCTGGATCGGCATCACCGTGAAGCCGGACCACAACCAGTCAAAGCTGACGAAGGGCGCGGTCGTTGAGATCGGCATCGGCGGCAGGAAGGCGATGAAGGTCAGCGCGCCAATCGTGATGATCGGCGCGGTTTCGCCAATCGCGCGAGACATGCCGATGATGACGCCGGTCATGATGCCCGGCGTCGAGTACGGCACCAGATGATCGCGCACCACCTGCCAGCGCGTGGCACCCACGCCGTAGGCGCCTTCGCGGATATGGATCGGGATCGAGCGCAGCGCTTCACGCGTCGCCACGATCACGACCGGCAGGATCAACAGACCCAGCGTCAGGCCCGCCGAGAGGATCGACTGGCCGAAGCCGAAGGCATACACGAACACGCCCAGCGCCAGCAGGCCATACACGATCGACGGCACACCGGCGAGGTTCGAAACGTTGATCTCGATGATGTCGGTGATCAGGTTCTTCGGCGCGTACTCCTCAAGGTACACCCCGGCGGCCACGCCCAGCGGCACGGCCGACACCGCCGTCACCAGCATCACCAGCAGCGAACCCACCCAGGCAGAGAGGATGCCCGCGTTGGCGGCGCGGCGCGATGGGAAGTTCATGAAGAAGTCCGGATTCAGACGCTCCCAGCCGTTGTAGGCCATCTGCGCAAACAGCGTGACGAAGGCCATCACGCCGATCAGCAGTGCGACAAATCCAGCCACCGCAAAGATGATGTCCAGGCGGCGGTTTGATCGAATGGTGCCGCGGATCGCGGCGAGTTCTTTTTGATTCATGGTCGGATCCGGATCAATAGGCTTCGCGGTAGCGGCGGCGGATGACGTGGCCGAGAATGTTGAAGAACAAGGTCATCAGCATCAGGCTCAGGCCGGCAGCAAAGATCGACTGATAGCCAACGGAGCCGTGCGGCAGATCACCCATTGCAACCTGCACGATGTAGGCGGAGATCGTCTGCGCGGGCTCGGCCGGGTTCATCGTGAAGTTCGGCTGCATACCCGCTGCGACGGCGACGATCATCGTCTCGCCGACCGCGCGCGAAATACCCAGGATGTAGGCCGACAGCACGCCGGAGATCGCTGCCGGCAGCACCACGCGCGAGGCGGTCTGAAAGCGGGTGCTACCCATCGCATAGGCGCCTTCGCGCAGGCTCATCGGCACCGCTCGCATCGCGTCTTCGGAGAGCGAGCTGATGTAGGGCACGATCGCCACGCCCATCACCAGACCAGCCGCGAGCATCGAAAAGCCCGGCAGCGACGGGAAGAAGTACTGCAGCACCGGCGACACGACCGTCAGCGCAAAGTAGCCATAGACGATCGTCGGCACGCCGCCGAGCAATTCGAGGAAGGGCTTGACCACCTCGCGCACACGCGGCGAGGCAAATTCGGAAAGGAAGATCGCGATGATCGTGCCGAGCGGAATCGCAACGCCGAGTGCCACCAGCGAGGTGGTCAGCGTGCCCATCAGCAACGGCAGAATGCCGTAGCGGGGCTCGGAGAACAGCGGGGTCCACATGGTGTCGGTCAGGAAGATCCAGATCGGCACATGTTCGAAGAAGTGGTAGGACTCCGACACCAGCACCCAGATGATGCCCAGCGTCGTCAACACGGAAATCGATGCGGCGGCAAACATCGCCGCCTCGATCGCGCGTTCCTTGATGTTACGGACCAACTTCCTGGAAAGTCGGTCACTGACTGTGGTCACTTCCATTGATTCAATGCCCTGCGACAAGGTGTGGGATGCGCTCACCAGCGGCCTCCGCGAAATGAAAACAGCCCGGGCAGAGGAACTGCCCGGGCAGATTGATCCGGGCAGGATCAGAGCTTGGCTTCGCGCGACAACACTTCTTCGATCGTCGCACCCACATCGGCCTCGCCACCGAACACGGTGCCCAGCTTCTTCTTCGCGATGTGCTCGAGGTTCCAGGTTT